>JAHJRE010000037.1 GCA_018831055.1 Bacteroidota bacterium | reverse complement strand
TATCAACAAAGGCAATCACACTGTCGAAACCTGCAATATACCGGTTCGCAATGCCATTGGCATCACTCAGGAAAGTAATGTGTTTATCGTCATAAGGCATGGGATCGCTTTCACTGGCAAGTGGAGTATCGGTGACCCTCCTCAGGATGGGATCTTTCTTTTTATAGTCATAAACCCAGATATCATACTGGCTGGGTAGCCCGACCGGTTCTTCATCCTTAACCCATCGGAGTGTGTCGGATGTTCGGTTTGAAGCAAAAACGATTCTTGAGCCGTTTTCGATAAAGCGGGGCTGGATATCATCAAAGGGATCATTGGTAATCTGCTCATGAGATCCGGAAGAGACATAAAAGATGTAAATATCGGATTGTCCTTTCTGAACGGCCGACATCAGCAGGTTTTTACCATCAGGGGAGTATGACATGTCCAGAACTTTCTCGAAGTTATAGAGGATGATCCGGTTCCGCTTTTTAACATCCAGGTTGTAAAAATACAGGAAGATCTCACCTCTTCTCTCCACAAGATAAGCCAGGATTTTGCCTGAAGGGTGCCAGGCAAGCAAAGGATAACTTAGATCATTTTTCTCATCCAGCCTGTATCCTCCTTTGATAAGTCTTTTTTTCTTTCCGCTGCTTTCATTATGCAGGAAAACCTTATATTGCCCTATTTCATTAGTCATATAAGCAACTTTATTGCCATCGGGAGATATCCTGGCCTGACCGTAAACACGGTCTCCCCTGAATCTTTTCATCAAAGGGTTGTCGGGCATGGTGCGGAGAGGGTCTTCCTGGTAATAGGCCCTGTAATACGACTGCCACTCTTTAGTGAGGTTTTTAAACGATAAGCCGAGAACATACAGGAAACCGTTTTCCACGCTCCGGGTCATACGGGTCATTTGTATTACGGCAGGAACAGCAGCTTCGCCATAATTATCCGAGATGAATTTCCAGAGCGAATGTCCTGCCAGGATAGCATTTCCCCCGCTCAGGTGGTTGAAGTTCCGGTATTTACCTGTGAGGATCAGGTCCTTAAGCTGGTTATCCATTTCCGTGCTCCAGTTCTCCGAAAGAAAGGAGATTACACCCTGTCTGTACCATTCCGGCATTGAATACAGAGCATTGTTCTTGATCTGGGCTCCCATGCTTCCACCGAACATCATCTCATTGAAGACCACCTCCGCGATCCCCGCACGTATCTGCCGGTCAAAATCAGTGTACGTGCCGTTAAAATACAGAAATACTTTTCTTCCCAGGATATAGGTTATACCTCCCGTATTGTAGTTCTGCTCGTTGATCAAACCGATATTGCTCTGCTTTAGATCGCTCAGCGTATTGAAAACAAGGAACTGTATCTTGTCCTCCAGGGTGGCATCCAGCTTGTCTTCCATTACACGGATCTGTTGCTGGGCATACCGGGAAGTGTATATAGCCAGTTCCTGGCCATTCCTGTAAAAATATACGTCAAAGTCTTTATAATTGTAATATGTCCACAAAAACTCCCGGTATTGAACCCTGCTTTTTCCGAAGGTGAGCTGTGAACCGTTGTAAAACTGTCCATGTGCAATGCCGGTAAGCATAATAATCAAGACGGAAAAGAATACCTTTCTTTTCCACATCCGTTGTAGTATTTGGATTTTACCAGGCAGCAAATTAAGCAGGGTTAAAGACATTGATATCGCTAAATTAAGACAAATTCCGGTGATATTACAACGAAGGCAGGGTTTAATCATTATTTAATAACTTTGCCGGCAATGAATTTTTCAGGAAAACCATGATATATGATTAAGATACATCGATTTGTGAACAATCTCTTCCAGGTGAATACTTACATTTTGTCTGATGAGACCGGAGAATGTGCCATTCTTGACCCTGGCTGTTATTCCACTTCAGAAAGGAATGCGCTTACGGGTTTCATCCGGCAGGAAGGTCTCAGGCCGGTTGTCATCCTGAATACCCATTGCCATATCGACCACATCCTGGGAAACCAGTTTGTAGCAGACGAATACGGGTTAAAACCACGCCTTCACGAGAAGGGATTGGAGTTCCTGAAACGACTGCCAGAAACGGCGCTGGGATTCGGAATGGAAGCAGAGGCTTCTCCTGATTACGGAGAGTTCATCAACGAAGGCGATGAGATAAAATTCGGTAACTCCGTGTTGAAGGTTTTATACACACCGGGGCATGCCGACGGCAGTGTCTGCTTCCTGAATGAGGGACAAGGATTTGTCATCACCGGCGATGTTCTCTTTAACCAAAGCATTGGACGCACCGACCTGCCGACGGGTGATTTTGACATCCTGCAAAAGTACATCCGGGAAAAGCTCTACACACTTCCCGACGATACGGTTGTTTATCCGGGGCATGGCCCGGAAACCACCATAGGTTTTGAGAAGGTGAATAACCCGTTTATCAGCGGATAAACCTCCGCAGGAAGTTTACAATATCTTCTTCATTGATATCCTGCATGCACCGGAAATGTTTTTTGGGGCAGCGGTCGTATCCGATTTTGCTGCAGGGTCTGCAGGACAACCCTTTCACCTCGGCAATGAGGGATCCGGGATTTTCGTTTTCAGGATAATAAGGGTACATGCCAAATGCCGGGACTGTATTTCCCCATATGCTGGCTATAGGTTTGCGGAAAGCGGCGGCAATATGCATGAGCCCGGTATCGTTGGTTAATACTGCCAGGCTTTGTTTTACCAGGAAAGCCGATCGGTTGATGGTATAAAGGCCGCATGCGTTAAAAACCAGAGAACCGGCACCTGAGCAAATCCTTTCGCCGGCAGCACGGTCTTCCTTGCCTCCAAGCAGAATAACGGGATAATCCAGCTTTTTACAGACAGAAATGACTTTATCCTCCGGGAAGATTTTTGTCCGGTGCTTACCTCCGATAACCAGGGCAATATAACCGTGCCTGCAATCCTGGGGGATCTCTTCCGGCATGACCTGTTCGGTAGCATCGATAAAATAATCAAGGCCCAGGCCGTCGTTGACGATACCCAACGGCTTTACAGCCATGAAGTAACGGTCAACAATGTGAATATCCGGAAGACGATTGACACCAAAATTCACCAATAACCATTTCTCCGTATTCAGTTTGCTAAACGATGCTGAAGGTACACGTAACCCGGTTTTTGTCTGATAAGATCGTATATTTTTATGCAGGTCGACGATAAAATCATATTTCTCCTTTCTCAGATCTTCCATTACCTCCGCGACTTTCTGATCGATAGCATAAATCTTATCGATATAGGGATTGGCGGACAAAACCGGGATATTTGACTTCTTGGTAAGGTAGTGGACAATATAATCTCCCTGGTTCTTAAGGGCTCTGACCACAGGGGTGGTAAGGACGATATCCCCGATCGAACTGAAACGGATTACAAGGATTTTCTTTCTTTGCAGCACAGGTTTTGAATTACCGGAAACAAATATAATAAAATGGTGTGGCCTGCAAAGCCAAGGTAAAGGAATACCATAATAAATCTTAATTTTGCCGCATGATTCTGGCAGATTCCCATACTCATCTATATCTTGAACAGTTCAACAGCGACCGCGACGAAATGATCCGAAGAGCCGTCGACGCCGGCGTCCTGCATATGTATTTACCCAATATCGACAGGGATTCCATTGACCCTATGCTTGACCTTGCAGGAAAATATCCAGGCCATTGTCATCCTATGATGGGACTGCATCCGACCTCGGTAAAGGCAAACTACCTCCAGGAGTTGGAAACCGTGAGCCATTGGCTGGATCAAGGTGGTTTTTGTGCGGTAGGTGAGATTGGTATTGATCTTTACTGGAGCAAAGAATTTATCACGCAGCAGGAAGAAGCATTTCGCCGGCAGATCCGTTTGGCCCATCAACATGATCTCCCGATAGTTATCCATACCCGAAACTCATTCCCGGAAGTCATGAAGGTCGTGCAGGAAGAAATGCAACCCGGTCTCAAAGGAGTGTTTCATTGTTTTTCAGGAAACCTGAAACAAGCGCTGCAAATAACCGAATGGGGATTTTACCTGGGTATCGGAGGGGTACTTACGTTCCGAAAAAGCGGACTGGAAGCAGTTGTAAAGGAGATAGCGCTGGAACATCTCATCCTGGAGACCGATGCACCCTTTCTGGCGCCGGAACCCTACCGTGGCAAACGTAATGAAAGTGCATACATACCGCTGATTGCCCATAAGATGGCGGAAATAAAGGGAACAAGCATTGAAGAGATCGCCACAGTAACTACACGAAACACGCTTACATTGTTCAAAACAATAACCAGATAAGTCATGAACGAAGATCCGAAAGCCTCGGTGCTGATCATTTATACAGGTGGAACCATCGGAATGGTAAAAGATAAGGAGAGCGGTGTTCTGCTTCCTTTCGATTTCGGGCTCATTTCTTCCCATATACCCGAGTTGCAGAATTTTGATTTCGGTATTGACTGTGTCACTTTTGACCCGGTTATTGACTCATCAAACATGGATCCGGTGATGTGGGGGAGGCTGGCGCGACTGATTGAAGAAAAGTACGAGTACTATGATGGCTTTGTTGTGCTGCATGGTTCGGATACTATGGCATACACAGCCTCAGCCCTGAGTTTTATGCTGGAGAACCTGAACAAACCCGTGATACTTACCGGATCACAGCTACCCATCGGTGTAAACCGCACCGACGGAAAAGAAAACCTTATCACCAGCCTGGAAATAGCAGCTGCAAAAGAAAACGACACACCGGTTGTACCCGAGGTATGCGTTTACTTTGAATACCAGCTTTACCGGGGTAATCGTACCATTAAATATAATGCAGAGAATTTTGAAGCATTCCAGTCGGTAAACTATCCTGTACTGGCCAATGCAGGAGTTTACATCCGATACAACTACAACTATATACGTAAGCCCAATTTCCGCAAGCTGAAAGTCTACAGTGAGATGAACACCAACATCCTGATCCTGAAGATTTTTCCTGGCATAAAGAATGAGACTGTAAAAAAGATGTTGGAAACCGAAGGATTGAAAGGGGTCATCCTGGAAACCTATGGAGCGGGGAATACGCATACGAACCCGGGATTTCTCGACCTCCTGGAAGAAGCCATTCAGAAGGGTTTAATAATTTTAAATGTGACCCAATGCAAGGGGGGGTCGGTTGAGTTGGGCAAATATCAGACCAGCGCGCGGCTCGGAAAAATAGGGATACTCAGCGGCAACGACATAACAGCCGAAGCTGCTGTAGCAAAAATGATGTTCCTCCTGGCCAAACATCCGCTCAAAGAGGATGTTATCAGGCTTTTACAGGACGACCTGCGAGGGGAAGTAACAATTTCATAATTTTGGATTGGATTTTTTTACTTAATCACTTAATAATCAATTAAGATTACCAGCTGTTTTAATATTAATTTTACATTCAAATTTTATTATTAAGTTTTTTTTTTATTACTTTAGCAGCCGAAACGAAGGGATTCCTTCTGGGCAAAACAGGAGAGGTGGCCGAGTGGTCGAAGGCGCACGCCTGGAAAGTGTGTATACCTCAAAAGGGTATCAAGGGTTCGAATCCCTTCCTCTCCGCGAAACGTGTAAAAACAATAAAAAACAAATAATTCAGTTTAGGTTTCATAAAAATTTAATTACATTGACTATGAAAAAATTAGTTGCCCTCTTGACCTTAGCCCTCGTACTGGCATTTGGAGTGTCACAAAATGTCTTTGCCCAGGATGCAGGTGCTCCGCAGGAAACTGAAATGACAGCTGATACTGTGTCTGCAGATACTGCAGCCGTTATGGAAGAAGCTTCCTCTGAAATGACAACCCTGACGGAAGAAGCAGTAGCTCCTAAAGGATTCCACCAGGTATTGAAAGAGCAGTTCATTGACGGGGGTCCCGGATTTATGGGTATCATCCTTTTAACGCTGATCTTCGGCCTTGCCATTTGTATTGAAAGGATCATTTATCTTAACCTGGCTACTACCAACACTACCAAACTTCTCAACAAAGTTGAGGCAGCAATGGAAACCAGCGGCATCGAAGCTGCAAAAGATGTTTGCAAGACTACCCGCGGCCCGGTTGCCAGCATTTTCTACCAGGGTTTGAACCGGTATAATGAAGGACTTGAAATTGTTGAAAAATCTATCGTTTCTTACGGAAGCGTGTTGATGGGAAGGCTGGAGAGCGGACTTTCCTGGATCACCCTTTTCATCGCCATTGCTCCTATGCTTGGATTTATGGGTACGGTTATCGGTATGATCGACGCTTTCGCCAATATCGAAGCCATGGGTGACATCTCCCCCACCATCGTTGCCAGCGGTATCAAGGTCGCTCTTTTGACCACCGTATTCGGTCTGATCGTTGCCATCATTCTGCAGATCTTCTATAACTACATCGTATCCAAGGTCGACAGCCTTGTTAACACTATGGAAGACAGCACGATTACTTTTATTGACATTCTGGCAAAGTATAAAAAATAAAAAATCCAAGCCATGACTGATAAATCAGGAAAAATTTTAAAATGGGTACTCAGCCTCATCCTTGCGGTTTCTGCCGTTATGGGGCTGTTGTTTTACATGGATGTAATTGCTGATGACCTGCTGATTTACTGGGGATATATCCTGGTTATTATCACTGCTGTCATCACCATCATCTTCCCGCTTGTTTATCTGCTGCTTAACTTGAAATCATCGGTTAAATTCCTGTTGATTCTGGCATTGCTCGTGGTTCTGGGTATCGTTTCCTATGCATTTTCAGGAAATGAATTCACGGCCCTTCAACTCGAGAAAATGGAGGTCACAGCAGATACATCACGGTGGGTAGGCGCCGGCCTTATTTTTACGTATATTCTGGCCGGACTGACAGTCATCTCGATTGTATACGCATCTATTTCAAGAATATTTAAATAAGGAAAAATCCTATGGCATTAAGAAGTGTACCGGAAGTCAATGCAGGATCCATGGCTGATATAGCCTTCCTGTTGTTGATATTCTTCCTAGTTACAACGACCATGGACGTGGATACGGGTATTTCGAGGAAGCTGCCACCACCGGTTGAAGACGACACTGATGTTGACATTAAGGAAAGGAACGTTTTCAAAGTGCTGGTAAACAGCTCCGACCGTCTTCTTGTTGAAGACAGGCCGGGAGATATCCGGACCCTGAAAGACCAGGCTAAGGAATTCTTTATGAATCCTTATAACAGCGAAGAGCTTCCTGAGAAAAAACTGGAAGTCATCGAGCATCTGGGTGAAGTATGGGTCTCCAAGGGTGTAATATCCCTGAAAAACGACCGTGGTACATCCTATGCAATGTATATCAAAGTCCAGGATGAACTGACAAAGGCCTTCGACGAACTCAGAAATGAGATGTCGCTACAATATTTTGGGGTCAAATTTGAAAACCTGGTTGATGAAACGAAGAGGGAAGCCATCCAGAGTGCAATCCCGATGGCCATCTCCGAAGCTGAACCGGAAAACGTAGGAGGAAACTGATATGTCAAGATTCAAAAAGAAAAAAGGTTCAAAGCAACAGGCCATCAACACAGCCTCTTTGCCTGACATTATCTTTATGTTGCTTTTCTTCTTTATGGTAACCACCGTAATGCGGGAAGTAACCCTCATCGTTCAGATCAAAGCCCCGGAAGCCGCCGCAGTGGAAAAACTGGAAAAAAAATCGCTCGTTAGCTATATATACGTGGGTATACCTCAGAAATCAAAGATTTATGGTACCGAATCACGTATCCAGCTTAATGATGCTTTTGCCACTGTCGACGATATCCAGGACTTTATTATCCGGGAAAGAGAATCCCGTGACGAAGCCGATAAAAAATTCCTGACTACCTCAATAAAAGCCGATGAAAACACCCGAATGGGAATTATCACGGATATAAAACAGGAACTTAGGAAGATAGGAGCGTTTAAAATAAATTATTCGTCGCGGAAAATCTACGCCGACAACTAAAAAATTTCATAGTTCATTTTAAGGAGCACTGCCGTTGCAGTTGCTCCTTTTTTATTTTATGAGAGCATCGGAAAAAATAATAAAAAGCTGCAGGTTACAGGTTTCAGGTTACAACTATCACTCATAACTCATAACTCATAACTCATAACTCATAACTCATAACCCACCCTCAAACTACCTGCTACCTGCAGCCTGTAACCTGCAACCTGATGATAGTCATTCCCGATGCTCACGTTATTTTATCCGTTGCCGTTCTTCGTTGGCATAAATGAAAAAAGTCAACGAAAGCATCAGCAGGAAACTGAAAAAAATGATGAAAATATTTGACGAAGACCCAATTTCCTCCATCTCCACCTCTTTACCGGAACGGTTCATAAAAAATACAATAAGCACCGCCATCGCATTGTTGACGAAATGCATAATAATCGGAACCCACAATGATCCCGTCCAAACCAACATGTATCCGAGCAAAACCCCCAGCACAAACCTAGGCAGAAACCCATAAAACTGCAGATGCAGGGCGGAAAACAGGAAAGCAGTAATAAGAACCGATGCATGAATGTTCTTCGTCCAGTCATTCATTCCCCTCAAAAGCACCCCTCGGAAGAGCATTTCCTCTCCGAAAGCAGGCAGTAATGCAATCATCAGCAGGTTCACTGTCAGTCCTCCCCAGGTATGTACATCAACAAAAGCCTCTGTAAGCTCTCTCGCCCTGCTTTCATATTCCTGGAACCACCTTTCGACCGAACCCATGAACTCCGGCAACCTTATTGCTTCATTCAACTCAGAGAGCCAATGCAGGAAAGGCAATGAAAACAGGATCATAATACTTCCTGCCAGAATCGTCATGGAATGAGGTCTCCTGTCCATCCGGAGATACCCCTTAATGCTGCGGCTTACCATCAAAGCAAACAGAATAGGAGGAATGATGAATAGCCCTATCTGGTTAACAATCTGCAGGTACTTCAGCATACCGATCTGATCGGGCTGGTTAAGCAAAGAAAAACCTTTCAGCGATTCAATGAGTTCCGAACCGAAAAAAGGCAGTCCAATCAATATGCCTATAAATGCTGTCACCAGCATGGAAACGATGAGAAGGGCCAGTAAAACCACCAGCCGAAGGAAAGGATGGGTGCGATATAAAACGGGTTCGCTTTGATACATCATGAAAGTATTGATAAGCCGGTCAAAAATAATAATTTTGTGCTTCGACTGTGGAAATTATGAAAATAGGTAATATAACGTTCGGACCCTATCCTGTCTTCCTGGCACCTTTGGAAGATGTGACCGATTTGCCTTTCAGGAAGATTTGCAAGGAAATGGGAGCCGACATGATGTACAGCGAATTTATTTCTTCAGAAGGATTGATACGGGATGCTGAAAAAAGCCTGATAAAGCTTGATTTTACGGAGGAAGAACGACCGATTGGCATTCAGATTTTTGGTCACGACACCGCTTCCATGGTGAAGGCAACGCAAATGGCAGCTGAAGCCCGGCCCGATATCATCGACATAAACTGGGGTTGCCCGGTGAAAAAAGTCATCAACAAAGGAGCAGGTGCCGGAATGCTGCGGGATGTCGACAAAATGGTGGAAATAACCCGTGCTGTAGTTAATGCAACCAACATTCCGGTGACAGCCAAAACCCGGCTGGGTTGGGATGATACCAGCAAAAACATCCTGGAAGTAGCTGAAAGATTGCAGGATACAGGTATCAAAGCCTTAACCATACATGGGAGGACAAGGGCTCAGCTTTATAAAGGCAAGGCCGACTGGACCCTGATCGGTGAAGTGAAAAACAACCCGAGAATGCATATTCCTGTTATTGGCAACGGCGACATTACCACAGCCGGGATCGCGAAAGAAATGTTCGATAAATATGGTGTGGACGGCATCATGATCGGCCGCGCAGCTATTGGTTATCCCTGGATATTTCGTGAAGTGAAAGGCTATCTGAGTAACGGACAGATCATTTCTCCGCCGGATATCCCGGAGCGTACTCAAACCTGCAGAAGACATTTCCTGGAAGCCTTAACTTATAAAGGTGAAAAAAAAGGAATTTTTGAAATGCGAAAGTTTTACGGCAGTTATTTCAGAGGCTTACCCCATTTCAAAGATTTCAGGATCAAACTGATAACATCCGGGAATGTACAGGAAATCCTGGATTTACTGGATCAAATTCAAGGTTTTTACCGTTAGCTTACCATCGTTAAAAAGCGAAACCATCTCCTCCCCTTCTTTCAGGAAATAACCCCGCATACCCAATGCAGTTGCCGCGTGAATATTGATTTCCATATCATCGATAAACAGCGTTTCCTCAGGAAGCAACCCGGCATCGCTGAGTACCATCCGGTAAATTTCAGGATCCGGTTTGCGCACCTTCATTTCGTGCGAAAAATATGCCTTCTCAAAAAGGGAAGCAAGCCCCTGGTAACCGAAAGTATTCGCAAAATATGCATCGTAAAAATCAAAATGAATCTGGTTGGTATTGGATAGCAGGAAAGTGCGATAATTATGCCTGATCGTTTCCAGCATGCGCACCCTTTCGGCCGGGATATCCAGGATGATGGCGTTCCAGGCATCATCAATCTCCTCGTTGGAAACACCGGTCTTCACTTTAGCCCGGATCTCATTGCGAAACTCGTCCGGACTTATCTCTCCGGTTTCAAACCGAAAATAAACTCCGTTTTCAAACAAATGTTCATGGATTTCATCCGTGTTACCAACACCCATCTCCATGAATTTCCTCTTCACCCCCAACATATCAATGTTTATTATCACAGTCCCGAAGTCGAAAATGATGTTTTTAATGTCTGGCATAGAAGGTTATAATCAGATTTAACATAAATTTTAAGCAAAGATAATCAATAACCCATCCTGCATGGTTGGATTGCATCCGGAAGATCGCCATCGTCCTGCTTACTTAATAACAATTATTTTTTCGTTAAAGCTACCCCTGGATGTAATAATTTTTACCAGATAAGTTCCTGAAATTAAACCGGAAGTATTAATGTTTACCTTTTTATCCCTGCAATCCCGATTCAGAACCAATGAATTATTGATAGAATAAATCTTAACCTGACGTATTTCGCTCCCGGCTTCTATGGTTAATATGTCGGATACAGGATTCGGATACACACGTACATGCCCATTACCTCCTGATAAAGGAATTTCCTGCATTTCAACCATTTGAGTGTCAAATATCATAACCTTGTCGGGACCCGGGATGGGAATAACTACCAGGTTCAGATCTTCACGATAAACAAATCGTTGGGATGATCCCGGCAATGCATATTCAACCATATCATAAAAGAACTTTCTGGCTGTTCTGATCATCGGTACACCATCCTTATCAAATGCCACCTGCAGGAGGATTTCATTACCGATTGACTGGGTGCCGGCAATCACTCCGGTAACAGGATCAACAGTATATAACAAACTATTACTCCCGATGTAGAAAAGGCCATCGGAAGGATTGTAAGCAGCAGAATAGCTACCAGTGCTCAATGAAACCGTATTCTCTATAAAGGAGTTTTCCCCGTCCAGATATACGATCTGGATAAGACTCTTGTTATAAATCAGGACCGCCCTTTGGCTGTCGGTTGTAAAGGCAATATCGAAGGTACTTTCGTAGGATACAGGCAGTTTAACCAATACCTCCAGGTTTTCGGTGTCGATGATCTGCACAACCGGGCCCAGGTTTTGATCTATCCCGGTAATCAGGATGAATTTCCCATCCGGAGACATCCCGGCCGTTGAAAACAACCAGATCTCCGTTCCGATGAAGGAATATTGGGTTTTGTGAAAAATGACCCCGGTTGTTTTAACAATTTGGGAATTTGTTCCGTCGACCAATATTTTATAAAGCTGATCATATCCTGTGAGGGCGTAAATATAATCTCCTGCAGGCGAAACCATGTTGCACCAGGAATGGCTAACCGGAAGGCTTTTCAGGATGGAATAAGCGTTCATGTCGAATAAGTGAGCCTGTGAAGATTCGAAACCCGAGAGCCAAATACCGGAAGTATTGGGAATGGCATCACAAAACATGATATCCTCAATATCTATCAAAGTATCTGTTTCATGAGTTTCTTTATTCAGGATGCTCATATTTCCTGATAAAATATTGGTAGCCATGATTTTTTCACCATCCTGGCTGAGTGTGGCACTGTAAGGGACATCTGCTTCAGGCATCACTCCAGCAACAATCGAAGTATCCTTGGTAATGTTTCCGGGATCTGAGAAGTCATAAAAGCTAAACCATTCATTTTTGCTAATAGAGTTGGAATAGGGTGTAAAAATCCCGTTGGCAACAAATGCCCTGTTTTCTGCTTTGGAAGCTACTCCGTAAGGTGCCCAGGAGACACCGGTTGAAGAAAGATATTCTTCCGTTTCAAAGTCGAAGACGGTAATGGAAAGCTCCTGCATGCAAAGAGCATAGCCTCTGTCGGATGTCTGGAGAATATGCTCATTAAATAAAATACTGATTGGCAGAGCACTAAAGCTCATCTCTCCGAAATCAAAGAGGTAATTGATTTCTTCCCATTCAAAAGCTGCCAGCACTTTATTTCCATCCGGTGAGATGGCTAAATCGGTTTCTCCCCAGTAATCAATCCCATTCTGTATGATAGAATCGATGGGCAGGAGAGACCGGGCATCAATCCGGTACATTTTAAGTTGATCACTGCTGGTTGTGGCAAGATAATAAATTGTGTCGCCTGTAAGTGAGCAATTATGTCCACAGGCATGGCCAAAGAAATATTTTTGTTCTGGTTCTCCGGTCAGGGCATCCAGGATCAGCGGGTACCCATCATCAGCATCGGTAAGAATTTGACTGCCATTGGGGTTCAACATAAAGCGGTAATAGGAATAAAAGACCCTGCCGGCATTCCCAAACCAGCTATAGTGATGGATAAAAGGCTCCCAGGATTCCCAGATGAGTTCATTTGTGCTCAGGTCATAGGCCGCAACAGATCCATTCATAAAGGAAGGAAAGCCAACATAGACAATGGTTTCATCGGGGTTGACCTCTACCTGGCTTGGATTTCGCAGGAGTGTGATAATGTTCTGAACGGAATAATCCATCAGATCGATAGCATAGGCTTCCTGGGAGTATAAACAGGCAACATAGGCAGTCCGGTCATTTAATGTAAGGTCAATAGGTCCCTCACCAACCTCTGTAATCTCAATTAAGCGGTAATCGGAAGCATCGTAGAAAAAAACATTATTGCTGTGTTTACCGATGACAACTATCTTTTCTCCATCAAGCGTAAACGCTGCATCGGATATCAGATCGCCTTCCGGAAGCACCCCGGGTTCGAAACCGGTGAGCGGATTCAGGTCAGCACTGTTCGTGAAGGGAAAATAAGCTGGGTTATATATCAATGAATATTGGATTCCATCATCGTGATCAAAATTCCATTCCATTTCCATGGCGGGGTCAATCCTGAATTTACTGACAGAATCGTCAATTATGAAGCAGGCTGCAGCAGGCCGGCCTGAGCGGTCGAAAAGGAGTTTATGGGTTTGTGCATGGGAAAGGCAGGCACCAGAGATAAACGCCAGAATAAAAACATACTTCATCATTGGATTTGGGGTATTGGTAGTGATGCAATAGATTGCGTAAAGTTAAAAAAAACGTTAGGGAAGTATGAACACACCCAAATTATTTATTTGGAAAGGAGAATAAATAGTGGCAGGTTGCAGGATACAGGATGCAGGCGACAGGCTTCAAGTTGCAGGTCCCAGTGTAATGCAGGAGGGATGGAAGTGTATGCAAACAATGCGGTTATCTACTTTAAAAACACTTTTCTTCATTAATAGGAATGGCAAATGCCAGGTTAACCAGTCCTTCATTCGGATTGGGGTAAACTGAATTCTCAGTTTTGTGTTGTCAAGTAATAAAATCAAGATAGTCCTGATTATGAATTACGGTAAATATTGCATTTGGGTATAATGCTGACCATATTTATATCAATTTAGTCAGTAAAGGCACCAAATTTCTAATAGAAATCAAATTTTGCATTAAGAATCTCATAATGGTTCAGATTGTTGAACGCAAGCAATGCATTAGTTTGCTCCACTCCTAATGCATAAATTCCTCAAAAAATAATTTAGCTGCTCAGTAAAAAAAATGGTTTACATAGGAACTTCCAATTCTTATGGTTGCCAAAGCACTGAAGAAGTTCTTGAATCCTGTGAAGCAAATTCAGTAGCCATCGTTGAAAATCACTTGATAAGGGAGTGCATGGTTTCACCGAACCCTTTTAAAGGATTTACAACTTTCTCCTATATTCTTGAAAAGCCTTCCAAAATCATCATTACGATTTTTAATCCCCAGGGTCAAATTATTGATAAAATACAGCAGGGACAAGCAAAAGGCAAACAAAAAGTGCGATGGAACGCCACAGGCCTTCCGGCCGGGATGTATTTTTACAGGTTTCAAGCTGGAAATAGGGATTATATGTGGGAGATTGAATGAAAAAATATTTCTGGTCTATAAAACAATCTATGCAAATTAATAACCCCTGCAGGATTGCAAACCAAAAAACTGGTTAAATTGGAATAGTATACAGTAAAGGTTTACTTCTTAATCATATCGCCAAGCAGCCATTTCCAGGCTGGTAAAAATTGAATCTCTTTTTCGACACCATACCAGCTATGTGTTTCAAAAGCTTCTTCATCGTGTGTAATCACCAGGAGTTTGCCACTTCCTAATTTTTGCCAGGCATTCAGCAGTCCCCTGACCTCACGTTTGCGTGTTTTCATATTCTTTGCATCCCAGCAAACCTGAATAAGAGTCTCTATGGATTTTCCTCTTTTAACTACAAAATCAACTTCTTCCTGATTTGCTCCTTTCCAATAAAATACATCTGAATCACCTTTGATTTTATTCCTCATTAGGTGAGCAGCTATCAGGTTTTCGAGTAACCTCCCCCAGTCGTTGCTGTTACAATTTGCTTTTGCATGGTAAAACCCATTGTCGAAACAATATACTTTTTTATTAGATTTTAAAAGTCTACCGGTTTTATAAGAGAAACCTGAAATGGTAAAAAATACAAAGCATTCTTCCAGGTAGCCAAGGTATCGTTTAATGGTGTGTACACTCGATATATCCACTTGGTTTGATACTGATGTCATGGAAAATTCAGAAGTAATATTTGAGATTAACCACACTGCAAGATTTTCAAGCATTTCAGGTTGCCGGATTTTATATCGCTTAACGATATCTTTAAACAATATCGAATCGAACAACACTTTCAGGTATTCATTGTAGTTAATCGATTTCATCAATGGTTCAGGATAACCACCATAAATCAGGAAATCATTAAATTTTTCCTTATACTCTGCATCGGTAAGTTCCTTTCCCAAAGATGCAATATATTCTGCAAATGAAAAAGTATGGATGTGGATGGACAAATGACGCCCTGTAAGGTGCGTGGAGAGTTCACTGCTCAACAAATTGGAATTGCTGCCGGTGATGATCAGCTTGTAATTTTGCCGCTGAAGCCGGTTTACAATTAATTCCCAGTCGGGCAGGTTTTGAATTTCATCCAGTAGAAGTATTTCAGGTTGATTGTAAACAGAGCGCAAAGCCTCAAGAATTTCATCAAAATTTTCAACCTTTATAAGCCGTTCATCGTCAAAATTTACGAAACCAAATGATTGCCCTTTAACAAGCTGATGCATGCCAAAAAAAGACTTTCCGGCTCTTCTTGGCCCAATTATTACGTTAATCAGGTGTGTAATGTTTACGGGAGATAGAGAAATCCGGGTAACATATTTTTCCTTTAGCTTTTGCTCAAGTTCCTTTCTTTGATTTAAAATGATGTCTCTGGTCATTTGTGCAACAATTGTTTTATAGTACACAAAAGTAAGGATATTTGTGCAATATGATTCCATTTATTACTTTTTTTTCGTAAAAACTGATCAAACTATTGTTGTTCATTTTTCTACTTCTCTCATAGTGTCTTTTACTGAATGGAATTTTTCATTTGATCTGCAGGAGTTTTTGTACCCGGTTCCTTTGGTAAATGAAAGGTTTATAATCAATACAATTGGATTTGAAATCAAATGGAGCAAATAAAGTACCTCCATGATTAAAGAGGGTATCGCAAATACTGAAGGATTCCAACGCTTTGTTACATCAGCTTGCCGTGAAACATAAAGTCAGTCATCCGGGAAAAGCGCATTTTTTTAATTGATGGCAATGACCAGGAAACCAGGAAACCAAAAACAATCAACAAGAATCAAGAAACACAGGCCTAATTTAGTATCAGCTTCCTGGTAATAATATTGAAATAATTTCCGGTCGTTCTGTAGTAAACCATACGCGCGAAATAGTTTCCCGTCTGCAATCCTGCAGGCACTTTCCATTCGACCTGGTGTTTACCCATCATTGACAGCGAGTGAACAGGTTGTGCAACAAGTTGACCTGAAGCATTGTAAACACAGATTTCCATCTCGATTTCCTCAGGAGTATCGATCATAAAGTAAATCAGTTCCTTTCCCGGGTTGGGAAAGATTTCAAAAGTCAGGTTATGGTTGTTATCAACATCTTCGAAACCCGATCCGGAAGGGCGCAGCAGCATGGCCCTGCTCATGATAAGCTCCGTAGCCGAAGGGCCTACCAGCGTTGTAGTATCGATATAGGCTCTGAACCCCATGAAAGCTGTACGTCCTATATCCAAACCAAGCATATTGTGGAAGGTATCTGCAGGCACGACAAAAACATGGGGATCTCCATTTATGGCATGCCGGACAAACTTATAAGTGAAAAAATAATCCGCCGTGAGCGTATCCTGGAAATACTCCCTGGCAGTTTTTTCCAATTGCATATTCTTAATGCCCCCGTAACCGGCAAATAATGTATCATGGTAGCAGCTTACATTGGTATAGACGGCCTTTCCTGTTTTGGTATGGTTCACCCCATAAACAATAATGATATCATCCTCATGGAAATTGAAAGCATCGGTACGGATGTAGAGAGCATCCCTTGTTTCACCGAGTACATCAATCCTTTTTTGCAAGGCTTCATAACCTTCAACCAGCCATACACTGGGGCCAAGCAGAGTGATATCATAATTGGGAGCATATTTCTGATAAATGGACTGCTCCATATCATAGAAATCATCCAGGAGATAGAATTCATTGGTACCGGAAAGCCGGCTCTTTAAAGGAGGAAATGCAAAAAACTGAGGCGTGGCAGGAGAAGAAGGGGTTATCCTGAGGACCTCCAGGCTGGGATGGTGGATATAATTCTGGCCGGCTACCTCATCTTTGAAAATGGAAGCCCGGTGAAGGAAGTTACCCCAGTCGGCAAAAATGTTAAAGCCGAAATTAAAGAGTTCGTAGGGAATAATATCAAAATGAATGTCCTCCCCGGGTATCCCGGTGTTATTCAGGATGATTTCCCTTGCATGGTATGCAATGATACTGTCGGCGGCCGAAATAATGGCGAACGGACGTTCAAATCTTTCACTGAGAGGAACACTCGTGTTCATATTATAAAGATTCCGTGTATCGCCCAAACTGGCATAGATTTTCAGACGAATGGGTTCAGGAAGGGCAAAAAACCGGTTCACCATATAACTCCTGTAGCTGTAGTATTTACATTCAGGAGGGGTATATCCCATAGTAATTATAGCCTCGTCATTACGCATATTATACAATGCAGTGATGGTGAAAGCAGTATCACAAACCGGGGAAGGAGGCATATTGATTAGGAAATACGGAAAATTTGCATTGTTACCATTGCAATTAGGGACATACCCGGCATTGCACAAAGTAATGGCATTGGTATAGCTGATGGCTGCCTGCCGGACCAGGAACCCTTCATCCTGGAAAACCCTGGCAACATTGGAGGCTCCGGTAAAAATTGAACCTATGGTATCGGGAGGTGAAGTATAAACCTCCAGCAGGTTATCCGAGGAATTATAGAACAACGTATCACCAATGGCTCTTGACAGGAATCCCAGAGGTGCAGCGTACAGGCTTCTGCCTTCGTAGCTTATTTTTTCAACCGGAGGGATCATAAATACAGGCTTTGAGTTGTAAAAACCCGTATCATAATACGCACGGGCGTAAGAGATGATTTTTCCGTATTGGGTGGCAAAGCCAAAGACATTAAACAGGTCGGGAAACGGATAGTATTCACCTCCTGCAGATTCCATAAAGTGCCTGGCATCAACCAGGAAAAGGTTATTGGAAAGTTTACATATCAATGAGTCGGGTTGAAGCTGACCGTTGATCTTATAAGGGCATTTGAAAGGGTCGTTTTGCTGGGCAATGCCAACCATACCAAGTAAAAATGCGAGACTAAGGATGAACGTTCTTTTCATGGTGGTATAAATTGCTTTATAGCAAATATATGACACAAATGAGGAAAATGTTCTCTGTTCTTAAAAATCTGCATGGTCATAAAAGCAATAGAGATTAAATCAGCAAAATCCTTTTCGAACAGTTTTATTGACGGATTAAAAAGCTTCGCAAGGTTTTCTGAAATGGAGACAAGAAATGGTAATGTGATTTATGGAGGAGAAGATAATTTTACTTTTAATGATTTCAATATAGTATCCTGGAGGAATCTCGAAAGAGTATGCAGATAAAAATCTCACAACCAAAAAATTGTAAATTGCAGCGATTGCAAGACATATAAGATCGCCCGAAATCGGCCATCCTTCGAATAACTTGTCCTGAGTCCTTCGCCATGCTCAGGATAAACTCCGTTGAAGGATCGTGCAATCTCCTCCATCGGGCAATAAAAAATGCGTTGAATATAAAATGCACAAAGCCCTGGATGAAAGCCATCAGTTGGTGTCGATCTTTTACCGAACTGTTCAGACAGCAAAGCAAAATCAATAGAATTGAACGATGTAGAAGATTGCGCGACGTAGAAGATTGCACGATGTAGAAAATTGCACGACGTAGAAGATTGCGCGACGTAGAAGATTGCGCGACGTAGAAGATTGCACGACGTAGAAGATTGCACGATGTAGAAGATTGCACGATGTAGAAGATTGCACGATGTAGAAGATTGATCGAAGTACTTCGAATATCTTGTAATCGTTCAATCTCCTACATCGCGCAATAAAAAAAGTTGCTACATCGAGTAGCAACTTTTTTTGTAGGCCCACCAGGTCAGGTAATCTGCGCGGGTCGCCTATTGCATTGCCCATTCAGCATTGCCGATGGCACATTTTTTATGTGATTTATCATTTTCAGGTGCGACATTTTTAGAATTTGGGTACTAATAAATAGAACCTAAACTTAAATGTTATGCGAAAGGAACTTGAAGAAAGATTAATAGACTTTTCTATCTTAATCTTTGAGATCAGTAAATCAGTTGACAAAGAATACTTTGGAAATTATTTGATCAATCAACTGCTTAGATCAACTGCGAGTGCTGCCCTGAACTATGGAGAAGCTCAGAGTGCAGAAACAAAAAAGGACTTCATCCATAAGATCGGTGTAGTCTTGAAAGAACTTCGGGAGTCAGATGTTAATCTGAAAATCCTGAAAAAAGCAAAGATCATTGAAGAAGGGGATAAGATGCACAAAGCCCTGGATGAAAGCCATCAATTAGTATCTATCTTTTACAGAACTGTTCAAACGGCAAGGAAAAAGCAGTAGAATTGCGCGACGTATGAGATTGCGCGATGTATGAGATTGCCCGAAATCGGCAATCCTTCGAATATCGAGCAATCGTTCGATCTTATATATCGTGCAATAAAAAAAGTTCAGCCATCGAGGCTGAACTTTTTTTGTGGGCCCACCAGGACTTGAACCTGGGACCTACTGATTATGAGTCAGTTGCTCTAACCAACTGAGCTATAGGCCCTATATCATTTACTCACACCACCTGATTATGAGTCCCCCGATAGCTATCGGGGCTAACCAACTGAGCTATAGGCCCGAGATGGGTGTGAGTGTCAGTGTGAGTTTTGCAAATCGAAGCCAACTTGTTTACGTAGATTTGTGTGAGTGTGCATTTTAAATTTGCGAATGCAAAAGTACGAAAAATCAACCGAACATTTCAAAATTTATCTCAAAATGTGTGGAGTTGATGATCAATACGCTATTTGTACTTTTGCTTCAGTCTATCTATAATTTCAGGATATTTCTTTAGGTTCTTAATGTATGTCTTGCTTTTCATCCTTTTGATGTGATGCTCTATCTGGGAAGCCTGAGTTGCGGTTTGGCAGGAAATTTCCAAAAATAATACCCAATCATTGGCATTGGCTGTGAACTTTTGATTCCCATAATACTGAGTAAGATGCCTCTCTAGCCTTTCTTCTGCATCCAATCGCGTGGAACCAACATAAAACCGATTTAGCGATTCACTAAATATTATATAACAACAAAACTTAATCATTAATTTAATAAGGCCGGGGAAAGTATGTGGTTGAAATTTGAAGTTTATTATATTTCTTTGTTCTCTTTCCTGATTATGAGTCCCCCGATAGCTATCGGGGCTAACCAACTGAGCTATAGGCCCGAAATGAGTGTGAGTGTGAGTGTGAGTGTGGGTGTGGGTGTGGGTTTTAAATTTGCGAATGCAAAGTTAAAAAAAATCGTTTTATG
>JAHJRE010000036.1 GCA_018831055.1 Bacteroidota bacterium | reverse complement strand
TCAAAGAACCCTTTAATGTCAAGATCAATAACCCAATCCATCATCCAGCAATTTTCTCTGACCGATTCCAATGCCTGATGGGCATTCTTTCCCGGTCGGTAGCCATAAGAATGTGGACTGAATATTTTCTCAAATCTTGGCTCAAGATAATCCTTCACCACCATTTGTGCCACACGGTCGCTGATGGTTGGAATCCCAAGTTTACGGGTTTTACCGTCTTTCTTAGGTATCTCAACCTCTTTGACCGGAGGTGGGAAATAGCTCCCCGATGCCATCCTGTTCCATAGCTTGTACAGGTATTTCGACCTGTTAGCATCATATTCATCCATGCTAACCTGATCTATACCTGCGCTTCCTTGGTTGGAACGCACTTTCTTGTAAGCAAGCCATACTTGTTCCTTGCTTACCGGTACCGATTTTGTCTCATCCCATAAATTCATCCTCTTGCGAGTTGTTTAATGTTATGATCCTGTATAACTTGCCCCCTTTGCTCCACTCCCATTACAGAAGCTTCATCACTACTACGGGGCAATCCGTCCCTGCACAGCTCTTCGGTTTATGACCTTTGGGGTGATTCCATTGCGTCCTTCCCTTAACATTGCAGTGCAGGTTCCCGAGTTCCGTAATTAAGCCCGGATAAAAGGTCATGCCGCCTGAATGACGTCTGCCATACAGCCAGTAAACAGGTTTCTGCTGTACTTATAACTGCATTTCATACTCTACAGCTTTTGACAGAATATAGCAACTTCCCGACACCTCTTCAGCGGTTCACTTGCGTTCATCTCCTTTATCCATACCTGACCATACTCATGGTACAGCCTTTTCCTAAACGCTCAGCACCATGCCTCTTAAACATAGCACCTTCAGGTGGTTTGATGCCCCCTCCTGCAAGACGACACCGGTGGTTCATCCGGCGATCGCCGGATTCCACCATCTCAATTACAGCATGCAATGAACATTATTGCCGATTCACTGCTTCTCGGCACACTATGAACAGTTGCGGATTACGAGGTACGCCCCTTTCAGGACAAGATGAAGCTGAAACGAGCTTTGCGACATCGCTTAACTGCCTCGCCCGCAATTGTTTATGACCGCCTGTTAGCACCCGTAGCTTTTTCTATCGTTTTCATTATCAACCTATTGTATAAGCCCAAAATAAATCATATTTTAAGTCCTACAACTGTTAAATTTCTCTATTAAAAACATCTTCGAGATAATCTTGATAATCAATCATTGGCTCTTGTTTAAGTATGTTGGATATCCAGGAAATTCTTTCATGATTAATTACTTCAAGCTCCCAGATACATGGTGCAAGTCCATCACCGGATATTTTTTCAAATTTATCAAGTTGTTCAATACGGGTTAAAAATATATGTGTATTAAGCATATTTATTCCGACCCACCAATTAATTACCGAGAAAATACCTTCAGTTCCCGAGTGGATTATCAGGAAACCGATTTTATCATTCTCTGAATTAAAGCTGTTTTCCATTTTCAGCCATTTGGGGATTTCTGCTTTAACATTTTTATAAAATTCAGGATGATTGAATTCTACCAGTTTCGTAATCATATAAATTTTTATTTTCCAATCATTTATTTCAAAGACTTCTTTAAATTCTATTCTTCTCGGCTTATAAGTTCTCATTTGATTTTTCTTATGTTATTTATTAAGATATTTGGCGATGATTCTTTTAGTGCTTGGTTCATTATTACACTTAGTGTTCTGAAATATAAACATCTAACTCTTTATGCCAGATATCTGGTTCAATAGTCTTTTTAATGGTTTTCTCATTAAAGAGCAAATCAATCAAATAGCGAGGTCGTTTTCCACCTATAAAAACAGCCTTTGTACAAGAAACGCAGTAAACAACAACGTTCGACACCGGCATTTCATCAGCCCTGTTTTTCATTTGCTCTTTTACTTTTGATATTGACAACACACCATAAAAAGTATCTCCGCAACATTTACCTTTTTTTCTTGTTTTTGCTGGTTCAATAACATTTATATTCATTTTACTTAAAAGAAGTCGAATTGCATTATGAATTTTATCTTCATCTCGAGTAGGGCAAGCATCAAGTATAGTCATTGATTCGCCTTTATAATCAGGAAATGGAAAATCATCAAGTTCAGCAAGAATTTCCCACAATGATTCTGTCGTAGTTTGTTCATAGTCATTTTTATATCGCTTATTGCATCCCGGACATATATTAATAATATTGGCTTTTTGTGTAAAATCAGGAGTGTGTCTGCAGCAAGTTAAATGCAAATCCATTACGCCAATAGAATTATTCAAAATAGTATGAACTTTTTTAGCTAATTCAGGCTTATACAACATTAATGCACATCCGGGAGCAAATTTATTTTGTGTGTTTTTCATGGCATTACTCAACTAAAAGTGATAATAATTCTGATTTTATTTAATTTTTCTATATTCCAAACATGGCATTTTTCTAATTCATCTTTTTTATTTTGGGCTTTTTCTTTTTATTCTTTTTACGTTGTCTTTCAATAGGTTGATGTCTTTCCTGCTATGGGTGCTAACGGTTTGCGTGTATGTGCAGTAGCGGATTAAAAGCACTTTCCTGTCCGTTTAGCACAAAGTTTCTTAGAAGCATAGACCTTCGATTTACCACTGCACCCGCTATTGCCACATAAACGCTGTTGTAGGCAGTGCTTCTTATCATTCTTTGATAAATTTATTCGTAGTCATCTCCCCAGTTTCTGATTTCACTTGTATGAAATAGATACCGTTTGAAAGTTGTCCAGTTTGTAAAAAAAATTGCGAACCACTTTTCTGTTCTGATTGAATAAGTTGTCCAACTGAATTGTATATACTTACAAAACCCTTGAATGAAGAAGGTAAATTGGAAATAGTCAGTTGGTTTTGAGTCGGGTTGGGATAAATAACGATTGCAGATAATTGGTTTTCAAAATCTGATATACCCGTGATTGGGCTTTGTAATGTCCCTTTGTAAATCCATGCAGTATTATGAAACACAGGATTAGTACCACCGGCATCCATTCCACCGAAATAATAAACATTGGGTTCGTCATAAAAGGGTGATTTAATGATTGTCCTTGTGGCTTGAAGTCCTGTTCCTGCTGGTATCAGGTTCAGCGAGTCAATGACTTGTCCATAGTGCCAGTTTCCGTTTGGCCTTCTTACTAAATACCACGAATTATTTCTGTTTACGGTGCCATAAGCATCGGGATAGGTGAGCCAAACGCCCGCCAGCAAACAGGTATCGCCATTATCAGGGGCAATCAGTTCAACCATGTTGTTGTAAGCGGCATAATTAAAGTCGGTGAAGGTGGGAAATCCCCATAGATTTCTGAAAAACGAACGCCAATTGACTTCTACAATTTGAGTATTATTCACTGGGTCTATTCTGATGGAAGAACGCATATTCTCCGGAAATCCGACAATCACCTGATGATTCCCACCAAGCGGGTCTTTAACTGCTGTCATGCCCCTAAAACTTGTTTCCTTGCCGTTTAAAGCGTTGGTGTCTGGCCATTCATAAATAAAACTCCAGGTAGGGCTTGCACCGTCATTTCTTCTGAATAGACCGCCCTGGTTGGTTAGATTTCCATCGCTTCCAAATGCTACATAGTAATCATTGTTACAAACAGTTGAACTCAACATTCTTTGAGGTCCTGTAATCTCTATGCTTTGCCACTCCAATTTGCCGGGTAATGCAGTATTGTATGCCCCTCTGATGACTGCGGTAACTCCGGCAACAAAAATGTGTTGAATGCCGGTTACTTTGTCTTCATAAAGATACATGTGACGGATATAACTGTTATTCTGACTACTCACATTGGGATAAACCACAGTTTTAATCCATGTATTATTTAAATCATCCCGCACCCAAACACATATATCGTAAGGAGCTGTAAGGTCGCTGAAACTGGCCAACAAAAGCGTATCGGGTTGTGGCAATGGATTCCCGAACTTATCTTCTGTGAAAACAAATGAATAGAAAGCATCCGTTCGCAAATAGCCGGTTCCCATACTGGTATCCACCGTCCAGTTGGATGATGAACTTTCCTTATAGAGAATCTGCGGCCCCGGTGTGGGGTCGGAGCCGGGATTGTCGTTCCAAACGCTGGTACCAGCCCACAGCTTGCCTTTATGGTTGACCAGATACATCAGGTCGGTGCCACCCAGATACTTGTTGTTAGTGTCATAGGTGCCGGGATAATAGTCTTTTGAAAAGGTAAACCAATTTACCTGACTTTGGGCTTTAATCTGACTTGTTAAGAGTATCAGTAAAGCAACAGTAGTTATTAGTCCTTTATATTTCATGTTTCTTTAGATTCCATTTCATGTCATACGTTTAACGGTCTTCTTAGCATTGCCTACAACGGTTGGCGGGTCGAGTAGGCAAGGGGAGTTTCACCCCAAGCCTCTCACAGAACCGGACTTGAACCTCTCAGCTCATCCGGCTCTTGTTATACAAATCTACGCTTTTCATTACGAGAATCCCAAACGCCAATGGTAAAACAGTCCCGGAAACTGTTCCTTAATCCGTTTTAACCAGTTATACGCACGGTTTATGCTCGTTTTGTAACGTTTGTACCGTTTGCGTGCCCACATAACAAGCCTCCTCCTTAATAGTTGAAAAATTGGGTTCATCTCCCATAACCTGAACTTTCCATAGTAGTTGACCCATCCCCGGATATACGGTTCCAGAAATTGCGCCACTCCTACGATGCTTTTATGCGTCAGGTGTTCAATGTCCATTTCCCACATCTTCCTTACTATGCGCTTCTTTGAACTTATGCTAATTGCGCAGTCGAACCCAAGAAACAATTTTCCTGTCTTCTTCGACATTGTTGTGCGTGGCTGAAATGAGTACCCCAAGAAATCAAATTTTACCGATTTGTGGTTTTCTTGTCGCCTGTGATCTTTACAGTAAACAAGTTTCGTCTTCTCAGGGTGTAACTCCAAACCACATTGTAGCATCCGTTTGCTAAGATTACGCAGCACATAGTCGGCTTGTACTTTACTCTTGCAGTGAAGTATGGCATCATCGGCATAACGCACATATCTTACCGCTGAGTGCGTTTGTTCCAACCATTTGTCCAGTGCATAATGCAGAAACAGGTTTGCTAACAAGGGGCTGATAACTCCGCCCTGTGGTGTCCCTTTGCCCTGCCTTAATACCAGTTCCCCGGTATTTGCTTGTACAGGCGCTGTTAACCACCGCATGATGTACATCAGGCACCAAGGCTCATTAACGTGCTTCTTTAATGCAAGCATCAGTTTGTCATGGTGAATGTTATCAAAGAACCCTTTAATGTCAAGATCAATAACCCAATCCATCATCCAGCAATTTTCTCTGACCGATTCCAATGCCTGATGGGCATTCTTTCCCGGTCGGTAGCCATAAGAATGTGGACTGAATATTTTCTCAAATCTTGGC
>JAHJRE010000035.1 GCA_018831055.1 Bacteroidota bacterium | reverse complement strand
TTTGGGTCAGGAAAGGTTAAACAGAGAGCTGCAGCCTGTAACCTGCAGCCTGTAACCTGCAGCTTGTTACCTGCAGCCTGTAACCTGCAGCTTGTAACCTGTCGCCTTTTTCACCCTTCTTCCCTCACCGACCGCAGATATTTCTCCATAAAACCCCAGTGGATATGCTGGGGTTCTTTTTTCCACCAGTGTTCAAGCCGGGAGGTATATTGTTTCACAATGTATTCGACCCTTTCGGGGTGTGGTAAGGAATCATCACCTTTATCCAGCTCGTTTTCAATGTGGTAAAACAGATTCCCCTGATTATCCGTGGTTATGAAGATGGGTAGTATGCTGGCTTCTGTGCTGAGTCCCAGTTCGGCAAAACTGCCGCGGAATCCTCTGACCCTGCCCAGGAAATTTACCGTGATGCTGCTTTTTCCATGATATCCGTCACCCAGGATGTGGAAAATCCCTCCCTGGTTCAATACCTCCCGGGCTTTGAACATGATCCTGAACAACTCCGCGTTGCTATGGTCTTTGAAAACTATGATGTTGGGTTGCCTCTTACGGCCTAATCCCGAGATTTTCATGGATGTACTTCCCTTACCCCTGATAATGGTGTAAAAATTCTTGTAACCAAGATTGGGAAACACCGACAGTGCGCTTTCTACAAAACCATAATGACTGTTTACCAGGATCACACCTTTACCTTTTTGCACGGCCTGTTCAAAAATTTCCAGTCCTTCGGTATGCAAAACCTTCTTTAGCGAAGAAACGCTCATTCTGGCCAATGCCATCGATTTCCACGGCCGTAGAAAATTGGTTATAAGTACATCGGGAAATATTTTATCCATGGACGGTGATCCCGGCATGTTGGCCACAAATTCTTTCAGGAGCTGGATCCTGTTTCTGAAATGATGCTCCAGCGCGAACTCAGATGAACAAAACTTGTGGATCCAACGGCATCCGGTTTTGTATGGAACCAGCCTGCCTCCATTTTTTGAGTTCATGAATTTTACGGCGCGATGGACATTCTTGCCGGTGATCAGTGTCATCAGGGTTTATTTTAGTTTTTCTACAGTGTTGGCAATAAATTCTATGGTCGGGTTTTCTAATATTCTGTCGATGTTAAGGCGTGTGCCGAATCGCTTCTCGATCTCGTCGAAAGCAACAAAAAGCCTCAGCGAATCAGCCCCCATATCCATGATGTTGGCATTGATGCTTATGGGTTGGACTTCCAGTATCCTTTCGAAGATCTCCCTGAGTTCTTCTTCCAGGGCAGTCCGCGGAGCAACCATTTCCCCTCCGACCCTGGCCTTTTCCCATTCGGGGTCAGGAAGGTCACGACGTTGGGTTTTCCCGATATCGTTTTTTGGGAGCGATTCCATCTCAACAAAGTAGGAGGGAACCATGTATTGCGGAAGCATACGGATCACGGCCAGTTTCAGGTAATTATAATCCGGAGACTTTTTCCCTGCCGGAACAACATAGGCTACAAGGTGTTTGGTCCCAAAGGGATTCTCTTTGACTACCACTGCAGCTTCCTTTACCAGCTTGTCCTGGAGTAATACGTTTTCTATCTCTCCCAGGTCTATCCTGTAGCCACGTAACTTGATCATGGAATCACTCCTTCCGACATGCACGATGCACCCGTCGCTTTGCTTGTAAGCCATATCCCTGGTCCTGAAAATAATCTGTCCGGGCTCGCCCGGACAAGCATGGAAGTCGGTGGCTGTCTGCTCCGGCTGGTTCCAGTAACCCAGGGCAATGTATGGACTTTTAATGGCTATCTCACCGGTTTTGTTCGGGTCCTTCCTCACTCCCTCTTCATCCTGGATGAGCATTTCAACACCCCTTACAGCATAACCAATGGGAACGATGTTACTTTTTATTACCGTTTGTCCGTAGATCTTATATCCCCTGGCATAGTAGGCCTCCGTGCTTGCATATAAATTAAGGATCATAGCCTGCTTTCTGAGGTGCCGGCGTGCTTTTTCCACATCGCTGCGGTATAGTGTCTCACCTCCAACCAGAAGTATCCTGATCTTTTTGAATACCTGGTCTTTTTTCAGTGTAGCCAGGAACTGACGCAGGATGGAAGGGATCATCAGGGTGATGGTGATGTCTTCCGCGTCAAGCCAGGAGGCAAAAACATTGAAGTTCTCCCGCTTCAGATCGAAAAGCGACAAGGTGCAGCCATTCAATAGGGCTGTCAGCACTGGCATCGTATGAGCCGAGAAGGAAATGGAATAGTAAAAGGCAAAGCGGTCGGCAGGTGTCACTTCAATATCTTCCGAAAACCTGTCGATGAAATGTACTATGCTGCGGTGGTTGTGAACCACGCCTTTGGGTTGGCCTGTCGATCCTGATGTGTATATGATCTGACAGTAATCCTGTTCTGAGTGATTTTCGCCGTCGACTTTCCCTTTTTCTTCCTTATCGCCATTATCCATATCCAGGATGGGCTTATCGCCGGCAAGCAACCGGGCCTGGGCAAGGTTGTAATGATCGGTAAGCAAGAGGCTGCAACCGCTGTCGTGGAACATAAACTCATTTCTCTCGGAGGGGAAATAAATATCCAGGGGTACATAACACATTCCTGCCTTGAGTATCCCCAGGATGGCCGTGATCTGATGAAAACCCGGCTGCAGGAACATCCCCACCCTGTGTACACCGGTTGGCAGGTTTTTCAGGATGGTCACCGCCAGATGGTCCGATCTTTCATCCAACTCCGCGTAGGTCAGCGAAGAACCTCCGCAGCGTAATGCTTCCTTATCCGGAAATGCGGCGGCCATGCGAGAAAACCGGCCGTGAACCGTCTGGTCTTCCTCCAGGAAAGGCAGACGCTCAGGCTTGTTTCTCTGTAACTTCAATGATCTTTTCATACCAGGAGAGCGTTTCTTTTGCGGCTTTTCTCCAGGAAAACAGGCTGGAGCGCCGTAAAGCGTTTATTTTCAGTTTATCACGCAGTTCTTTGTTATACAGCAAACTATGCATTTGTTCCATGATACCGGCCGCATCCCCGGGATCGGCCGCTAACCCGCCATCCCCGGCTACTTCCGGCATGGAACTGTTATTGCCATAGATGACCGGTGTCATGCAGGTCATCGCTTCCAGCAAAGGTAAACCGAATCCTTCATAATACGACACATAACACAACGCCAGGGCATCCGAATATAGCGAAGGAAGGTCCTCATCATCGATAAAGCCCGTAAATAGTATTCTCTCGCTTAAAAGTTTATTGTGCAGGAACATCCGGTCGCTTGCCCAGCCTTTCTTTCCTGCTATTACCAGTGAAACGTCGGCATTGGGCTCTTTTTCCATCAATAGGGTGAATGCCCGGATGATGTTTTCCAGGTTTTTCCTTGGTTCTATGGTCGACAGACAAAGAAAATATGGGCGGTGGACAGGTATGCCATATTTTTCCCGCACCCGGGCCGTGTCTTCCGTGTTGATACGGTAATTGAATTTTTCCCTGTCGGCAGCCTCATGAATGATCCTTATCTTTTCTTCAGGAAACCGGCAGTGATTCAGTAAATCGCTTTTGGTCGAGGCAGAAACGGCAATAAGCCATGCGTCTTTCTTTTCCGCGAAACGCAAGCCTTTTTCGGCATTGGAAATATTCACAGGGGTGTGATAGTCGGGGAAGAAACGGTGGGTAAGATCGTGCATGGTCACCAAAATGGGTGGCAGGGCTTTCCTGAAAGGACGGTAATGCTGCATCAGGGGCAGATGGATAAGGTGATAGCCTGAGTATCCTTTGCTGTCCGCTCTTTCCTGGAAAAAGGCTTTTATATTATACAGGAGCTTAAACCCATAGCGGAAAGGCAGGATCAGCACTCCGGTTATGGCAAATATCATTTTTTTCAGGAATTCGTATGCCCGGTGAAAAAACCGTATGTTCCTGCGCTGGAGATACTCTACGAATTTACCGGGTACCAGGGAAACCAGCATCTCTTCAAAACGCTGGAAAAGACTTTTTTTCAATGGTTTTACTCCACCTGCCGCTCCGGTGTCTTTTTTGTTGAAGTCATTCCGTATCAGGTCGCTGAAATCCTTCAGGGGACGGATTGTCCCTTCTGACCAAAGATCTATCTGCCAGCGGTTTTCAGTGTCTTGTGCCAGGGGCAGCATGGCCCTGAGCAAAGCAGCCTGGTATCTCTTAACCCCGTCATTATCGGGTGACAAAAGCTTGCCTGCTTCCATCAGAATATGATACTTTTTTTCTGCCCTGGGAACTTCCTGGCCAAGTTTTATCATCACTTCACGGTCAAAATCGGGATTAAGGGCCTTTGATTTCCCGTCATAACCGTAGCCAAGCATGTCCATGGTGTCTCCGTGATAACTCCAGAACAGGTCGTGGAGCTCCATGGGCATCTCTTCTTTCCAGCCTCCTGCCTTGCCTTTCCTGAAGTTCTTTTGCGACAGTTCCTGCATTTCTTCCTGGCTGATTCCGCGGTTTTTCCCGCTTCCATACTCAGGTGTGCCATGTTTCAGGTCCAGGAAACCGGGGAGCCTATCTTTCCTGGGTTGGGGGAGTTCCATGATGGCCCGCAACCTTTCCGTGCAGCCGATAGGATCGCTGATGAGATCTTCAAAACGGATGATCATGGCAGAACGTGATGTCCATTCCAGTACATTCCGCGACCATCCGCCGAAAAAACTCCCTTTTTCAGCAATGATGGCTGCTTTCAGGTTTTCATAGTAATCCGAACCGGGTGCAATGATGTCTTTCCGGTGATGTGCCATGGAACATAATGCATCCCGCCCGTCCCTGACAAGATAAATGGCAGGTATATCCGTTGAAGAAGGAATAAGCTGCCCCGGCAGAAGATGGGTCTTCACAAAGGGATAACGGTCGTAACCCTCATCGAGGGGATAGCCGGGATCCTGATGATAGGTGCTTGACTCCATCCCGTAAACCTCAAAAAGTATGTTACGCAGAAATGTGTTCCCCGACCTTGGGAATGATGCTATCCAGATCATGGTGCCCCGGCCTCCTTTCTTCGCTTTTTCCTTATCTCAAGCGCAAAATTGTATAACTCATAATCATCGGCATTAAGGGAACGAATTTCTTCCAGGATGCCGGTGTCTACCTCCTCTTTACGGCCTGTAATGTTATGCTGGAAAATCTCGAAATCCTTAATACCAAGGAGTTGGGCAAAGTCCTGCATGTCTTCATTATAATGCTCGTAAATTCCTGTGAAAAAGAATTTTTCGAGGTTGGCGCCTTCAAGGAATTTCGACATGCGGTTGCGGCTTATCTCATTGCGGGCATATTCAATCAGCGATTTCTGCATCTTCGAGAGGATGTTCAGCCCTTTTGATTCTTCCTGCAGTTCCTCCTTCAGCCGTTTTGCCAGATAGAAATAGTTGGAAATGACCCTTTCGGCCGGCTCACGAAGCCAGGTTACCATAGGGGTGCCTTCCTCTATCCGTATCTGTTCCACCAGGTCGCGGTAATAAAAATGCCCGTGGATCACCCTGATGTTCCCCGGAAGCTTCTTTTCCTCAAAGGCTTGGTTTTCAATGTCTATTTTTTTTGTGGTAATATTGATATCCAACCTGACGGCATTTTGTTCCCCATAAACATGCTTCAGGAAATTCCGGAAAGAGGTGCCTGCCGTTTTAGGGATGTGGATGGAGATGAGCTCCAGCTTATTCCTGATTTTAAGATCTTTCCTGAAGAATGTCATAACTTAGGAATTACCGGTCAAATTTCTGCATTTTTCGTATAACTTGCAATCTTTCAGGTTTATCTCCCGTATTTCTTCTTTCATTTCATTGGTAATCTCAGTAAATTGTGTTGGTGAATCAGGGTTAGCGTAATTGTCTGTTCCGGGGTTGATATGATACTGTGGTGCGGTCTCCGGCCATCCTAGTTTTTGGGCAAGGATCTCCAGGTGATCTGTGTAATGCTCCACCAATCCTGTGAAGAAAAGGTTTTCAACCTCAACTCCTTCCAGGATTCGGCTCATGATATTCATTTGCCCTGGTTTGCGTGCAAAATCCATGAGCGTAAGCCTTGTGCGTATATCCGACCTGCTTTTCCAGGGCTTGTTCTGGTTCATGCGAATATTGTAAAAATAGTTAGAGATCACTCTTGCAACCGGATCCCTTAGCCATACGATAACTTTTGAATCATACTCTTCATGGATATGCTGTATTTCCCGGTACATGAAATGTCCGTGCAAGACCTCTGTTCCCGGGGCAAGGAGAGAGGTGTCGAAACGGCCATCCTTCACGTGTTTGTCTCGGTTCCTGGGTATATCCGCCAGGTCGCCGTAAGCCCATTTCAGGGCCTGGTAGAATGAGCGGCCCGCTGTCTTGGGTATGTGAATGGATATGATCTTAATCACGGTATCTTTCCTTCCGGATACTTTTGGCCAGTTCGTATAACTGAACATCACCGGCATTCATTTCACGTATTTGTTCGCGCATCTCCCCGGTGATATCTTTGCGCCGGGTAGGGTAGTCTTCCTCTTCTGTCCCTTCAGGTCCTGTATTGATGCGGGGTTTTATCAGCGGCTTTTTCCAGGAAAGGAGTTCTGTCAGCTGCTCAAGGTCTTGCTCATAGTTTTCCTGGAACCCAATGAAAAATAATTCCTGCAGATGGATACCTCTCAGGTATTTCGACATCTTGTCGGGTATGCTGTCGTGAGCATATTCCATCAGGGTGTAAGCAGCCTTGCGGCGCTGAGGGTGTGTCTCCGGTGCTTCGCGTATGGCCCTCATCAGAAAGAAATAGTTGGATATGACCCTTTCTACAGGATCCCGAAGCCAGGTTACAATCCTGGCATCATACCGGCGATGTATTTCCCTGACATGTTCATAAAACAGATGACCGTGGATCACTGTGACATGCGGTGGTATCGATTCAAGCAGGTTTTTGCTGAAATCCCTTCCTGGAAAATATTCTATGCGCCGGGTTCTGGGATCCAGCTTGTCGCCGTATTCGTTCTTCAGGATTTCATAAAAAGATCTCCCGCCGGTTTTGGCTATATGAATGGAAATCAGTTCAATCATGGTTTACCAATTGGAACGGTCGAAGCTGCCATCGTAAAGATAACCCATTTCTTCCGAAACCTTACCGTGCAGTTTCCAGAACAATTCATGCATCTGTTCAGGCATTTCTTCCTTCCAGCCTCCGATCTTTCCCTTCCTGAAAAACAACTGGTTGAATTCCTGTTTTTCCTCGTCGCTTATCTGCTTGCGGGCCCGGCCTCCAAAGTATGACTTGCCTTCTCTTTGGGATTCGAATGTGGGAATATTTTTCCGGTCGGGAAGGGGAAGATCCAGGATGCCACGTAGTTTTTCCATGGTTTCTAAAGGCTTTTCGACCAGGTCTTCGAAGTGGATCACGGCATGGGCTAAGGGTATCCATTCCATAACGTTGGCCGACCATCCACCGAAATGGCTTCCTTCCCTGGCGAGTATGGCCTGTTCGAGATTTATCAGGAAATCACTCCCAGGTGCGATAATGTCTTTCCTGTGATGGGCGATGGATACAAGAGCATCCCTGCCGTCCCTCATCAGGTAAATGATACGTGCATCCGGGCTGCAAAGAGGTAAAATGTTACCCGGTATCTCATGAGTTTTAACAACCGGAAAAAGGAGTTCATGCCTGAGTTCCTTAAGCCGCTCCGGAGGAGTACCCTCCTGGTTTCTTTGTTTATGCCTTTCCTCTAATACCTCCGCTTTTTCCTGGGCCTGGTTGAATTTTTCAATATTGTTCCAGGAAAAAATATCGTACACATCGAGCAATACATTACGCAGGTATGTATTACCCGATCTCGGGAAAGAAGCCAGCACCACCTCTGGTTTTGTGTAGTTATCCATTTATCCTCACTCTTTGCCTTCGATTTTTAGCTGATCTACTTTCAGGACGGTTTTGTAATGCAGGAAGACCTCTTCCGGGGTTCCTGTGGCAACACATTGTCCCTCGTGCATAAGCAATACCTTGTTCGCATGATCTTTGATGGGAAGCAGGTTGTGGCTAACCAACACGATTGTACGGTTTGCCAGGATGCGCTCGTGGAAGATACGGTCGGATTTTTCCCTGAATTTCTCGTCGCCCACACCGCCAAAAAATTCATCGAGAAGAATGATCTCCGCATTGGTGTAAATGGCTACGGCAAAAGCCAGCCTCGCCCGCATACCCCGGGAGAAATATTTGATCTTGGTATCTACGAACTTTTCCAGTTCAGCAAAGCGGATGATCCTGTTGAATTCCTTTCCTATCTCTTTGAGCGTCAAACCCATGATGGATGCGTTGAGGTATACGTTTTCCCTTGCCGTCATTTCCTGGTTGAAACCCAAACCGAGGGTAAGACGGATGAATTTCCCGTTTATGCTTGCATACCCTCCCTTGTCAGGTTTAAACACTCCCGACATTAGCTGTAACAAAGTGGATTTGCCACTCCCATTAGCACCCACAATTCCAATGAAATCCCCCTTTTTTATTTCGATACTTACGTTTTTAACCGCTTCTATTTTGCGAAGGTTGTCGCCGGTAAAAAATCGCCCGACCTGAGTCATTACGGATCCCGGCTTTTTATCCCGGATGTAAAAGGTCTTAGAGACATTCTCCAGCCTGATGGCTATGTCGCTTCCGTTCGTCATAGTTTCTCCGCAGCTTTATGAAAATACAACCTGAATAGGATAAGTCCTATGGCCAATACAACCAGGGAATACCCGAGATCATAAACAAATAGTCCCCAATCCGGCGGATTACCGTACAATATTCCTTCCCTTGTATTGATGATGATCCCGGCCAGGGGATTGATGTATTTCAGGATGGGGAAGGTATCAAAAATCACCGTCTTGGCGTAAAAAATAGGATTGATCCAGAACCAGGCAAGCAAGATCATGTCCCATATCTGGTTTATGTCTTTCATGTAAATATTGATGATGGAAAGGATAAGAATTATCCCATAAACCAGGATACACAAGGTGATAATCTGCAGAGGGACAAACAAAAGGTTCCCGTTAACCGGAATGTGAAAAAACATGGATACCACGAAATAGACCAGAATGTTGATGATCAGTATCATCAGGCTGCTCAATACCGAGGATGTATAGAGATCAAGCTTGCTGAATTCTATATTTTCGTATAAATACCTTTTGGTTTTCAGGAGACTCAATCCCTTCTTGGTTGATTCCTGGAAAAACATCCACAAAATCAATCCGGAAAAGATATGCAAAGCATAGTTAGGGATTTGCTTATCGAAAATATAGGTAAAGATGTAATAGAAAATTGCCAGTCGGAACAGGGGATTGAGTATGGTCCATATAAAGCCCAAAAAAGTATCGTAATATTTCAGTTTGAAATCGGTTTTAGCCAAAAGCCAAATCCTTTCATACTGATTATTGGAAGGAATCATTTCTAAAAGTCTCTTACCCGGACTGATCGCCATATCCTCATGTTTCGGGGTGTAAATATAGACAAATTGGGTCAGGGCAGCACTGCATTTTTTGTATATTTGAGGCCAATTTCTAAATTATGGGGAAAAAAGGAACTGTACAAACCAAAAGCTTTCTTTCAGGAAAGCAGTTTACCTGGCTGGCTCTTGTTCTGATCGTTGTTGCAGGGCTGGCATTTTATTCAAACAGCTTTAAAGGGGTATTTGTTTTTGATGATCTCGATACCATCATGCACAACAAAACCGTGGTTTTCTTTGATGATTATCAATCATCGTCATTTTGGCTTGATATCAACAATCGCCCATTGTCGTTTCTCACTTTTGCTGTTAATTACAGTATTCATTATTACCAACCCTGGGGATATCACCTGGTGAATCTCATTATACACATCCTGGCTTCCTTTGTGGTTTTCCTGTTGGCCCGCACCCTGTTCACCCGTGTGAATGAAAAACCGGATTGGAATGCAGATGTTATCCGGCGTAATGCCTTGTTTGTGGCTCTGATCTTTTTACTGCACCCGCTTCAGACAATGGGAGTGACCTATGTAGTGCAGCGGATGACTTCACTTGCCGCACTTTTTTATCTGCTAGCTGTATATTTATATATGCAAGGCAGGTTGCTTTATTTCCATGGCAAGGGATCCTATGGAAGGGCAGTGTTTTATATTGTTCTGGCAGTGTTTTCGGGAATACTGGCTATACTGTCTAAACAAAATGCCATTACTTTCCCGCTCGCCTTTATGTTTGCCGAGCTATATTTTATCAGGAACAACGAAGGCAAGCCGGCCAGGAAGCTTCTTATCTCCGCATTTATCGTTTTTGCGGCTACTTTTATTACAGTTATGACCCTGGGACTGATCCCCATGGAGACAACCGATATCTCAAGACCTGACTACCTGCTGACACAGTTTAAGGTCATGCTGAAATACATTCAGTTACTCTTCGTTCCTGCCTGGCAGAATATTGACCATAATATTACGGTTTCATCAGCAATAGGGTTGATGGAAATAGCTGGGATGTTGGTGGTTGCCGGACTGATCGTGGCCGCATGTCTTCTTTTTAAAAAATTCAGGATCATTTCTTTCGGGATTGTTTGGTTCCTGCTTGCTTTAAGCGTGGAATCCAGCATCATCCCTATACGCGATGTGATCATGGAGCACAGGCTTTACCTTCCTCTGTTCGGGTTTGCCTTGATTGTGACGGATGGGCTCTATCGACTGATTGGTAAGTATTCTTCAACCTATTTCAACATTGCCTTTGTTGCGATCCTTTTAATCCTGGGACTGCTTGCATACAACCGTAACAAACTATACCAATCTCCCAGGATGATTTGGGAAGACAGCCTTTCCAAAAATCCCGACAACCCGCGCGGATTGGTTAACCTGGGTGTAGCCTACATTGGCGAAAAGGATTATAAGAGCGCTCTGATTCAATATAATAAAGCGATTCGTATCGACAGTACCTACGATATGGCATATCTCAACCGTGGTATTGCATTATTTGATCTCGGTGGTTATGATTATGCTGTTAAAGACCTCGATAAAGTTCTGGAAAAGCGCAAAAAGCTTGATGTTGCTTTCTTTTTCAGGGGGGTGAGCTATGGTCATCTGAAAAAATATGATCTGGCTTTACAGGACCTTACCCGTACCATTCAACTGAATCCACAGTTCCCGGAAGCGCATAAAAACCGTGGGGTTATCTACGAAATCACCCATAATTACCCTGAAGCGCTGGATGATTTTAACAAAGCCATGGAACTGAATCCTGCTAATGTAAAACTCCTGATCAACCGCAGTAAATCGTATTTCATGATGCGCCAGTTCAGGGAAGCACTTGAGGATATAAAGCAGGCTCAACGCATTGGCCTTGAAGTCGACCAAAACTATATCCGTAATATTGAGGAAAGGCTTGAAAGGGGAGAAGATACCATACAATATTTCAAGATCAGAAATGTGGATGGGGAAGGGCTTGACTTTGAAGGAGATGAAAATGAAAACAAATAAACCGTGGCCTGAAATTTACACTCCGTATTTACAAGTATATCCCTGAATTCATTGAGTGAGAAAAAACATAAGGGGCTTATCATCATCCCGGTTTACAATGAATCGGCGAGCATCATGCGGTTGATTTATGAACTGGCTGAGATATACCCGCATTGGGATATCCTGGTTGTGAATGATGCATCTTCCGATGGATCGGGAGAACTGGCTGAATCAACAGGAAAGGCCATTGTGATTGACCTTCCTTACAACCTTGGCATTGGGGGGTGTGTACAGACCGGCTTTCGCTATGCCAGAAACCATAAATATGATATTGCCCTGCAGTTCGATGGCGACGGACAGCATCGTGTTGAAGAGATTCGTAAGCTCATCAAACCGATCCGGGATGATGAGGCGGATGTAGTTATCGGTTCGCGCTTCAATGTTCGACATAATGGCTATAAAACCCAAACCTTGCGCCGGATTGGGATCAAAATCTTCGAATGGTTGTCGTTTGTCCTTATCCGCCAGAAAATCACCGATCACACCAGCGGCTTTCGCGCGTATAACAGGAAAGCCTTTACTTTCCTGGCAGATCATTACCCGACGGATTTCCCGGAACCTGAAGTTGTGATATTACTCGGAAGAAACGGGTTCCGTATGAAGGAGGTATTTACACAGATGCTGAGAAGGCAGGGTGGCGTTTCTTCCATTACCCTCGCCAGGGGACCCTATTATATGATCAAGGTCATGCTTTCCATGATCATGGCTTCCGTCAGGACCAGAATTATCAACGAAGAATTAGATGGTTATGAAAGAGATTGATACATCCAATGTACAGTTGATCGCGATCGCTACCAGCCTGTTCTTTTTCCTGCTGATCCTGTACCTGATAAAAAAGAAACGCATCAAGGAAGAATACTCGCTTTTATGGATATTCTTTGCTGTTGTGTTTATTATATTTTCCTTCTGGCGCCGCGGACTCGATTATATTGCCGAATTCATCGGTGTGGCCTATCCTCCGGCTGCCCTTTTTATTATCCTTCTTATGGCTGTCTTCCTCATTCTGATTGAATTTTCCATTATCATTTCACGTCTTAGCGATAAAAATAAGGTACTGGCCCAGGAAATAGCATTGCTGCGTCTGGAGATCAAAAAACTCAGAAAGAAAAAGAAAGTGAAAAAACAGGAAGAAAGTGTGGCCGGTGATCAGGATAACAAGGAATCGTAAAGCTTTTTGTAAGAATTTACCGTATCCTGCAGTTCAAATTTTTTCAGGGGAGTTTCCATCCATTTCCCTTCTTCGGCTTGTTCTAAAGCCTTTCCCAATGCACTGGGCGACATGTTTTCCAGGGTGATATGCCTGCCTGATACTACTTCCGGCAGGGCGCCCTTACCTGATGTGATCAACGGAATACCCAACGCGGAGGCTTCTGCAGCCGCGAAACAAAATCCTTCAGAGTAGGAGGGGATCACTATGCAATGAGATTCCAATAGTGCACGTTCCAGGTCATTGTCACTCAGATGATGCATCAATTCAACCTTTCCGGCTATTCCTGCATTATTGATATAACGGATTACTTTGCGGTAGATGGCAGCAGGGCTTTTGGAAAGTATCAACCTGAGCTTTCTGTTCTCTTTCTTCAGGAAATCTTCGGCTGCCGGAAGCAGGATGTCAAGGCCCTTCGAACTGCCCGGCCTGCCGAAAAAAGTGAATATGAATACCTCACCCGGATTGGGCCGTGCGGTAATATTTTTGTTGTAATCCAGCCCGTTGTAAATGGTAGTGATCCTTTCCTGCGAAACCCCGTTTTCCTGCAACCTTCGGGAAGTGAATTGCGAAACACCGACAAACCGATGAAACCGTAATCTCAGGATGAACTGCTCATAAAGAGAGTAAAGTATTCTTCCTGGCAAACTTAAATAAGGCAGCCTGAACCATAATTTACCCCATACTTCATGAAAAGTGATCACACAGGGTTTGCGGTGCAGCAAAGCTGCCATCCTGGCCGGAAAGGCGGCATTGTACGATGTTGTATGAATAATATCTGATCTCCCGGCATCACGGTGCAGGAAAAAGAATCCGAAAAAGGTAAACAGGAAACGGTTGTGGATCGGTAACCTGCGGACTTCCATTCCCCGGTATGTTTCTTTCAGGGGAAGCCCTTTTTGAAACCTTGTTGTGATGACCTTTACCTCATTGCCTTGCTGCACAAGAGATTCGCCCAGGCTTGCAAATAGTTTTTCTATGCCTCCAATGTTGGGATAAAACAGTTCCAGGACAAACAGGATCTTCATCGTGGTAAATTTAGGCAAGTTTGTCCATTTCCCGGTCAAAAGTCCGGGCATATATTTCCCAGGAAAACAATCCGGCCCGTTCAAGGGCTTTATCCGATAATTCCAATCTTTTTTGGGGATTTTCCAGGAGGTATTCCATGGTCTCCGCCCATTGGTTTGCTTGATGAGGATCGCATACCAAAGCTGCGTCTCCTCCCGTTTCAGGTAGACAAGACGAAGCGGATACAATGCATGGGGTTCCGCATGCCATGGCTTCCGTTAATGGCATTCCAAATCCCTCATAAAGGGAAGGCATCAAAAGTGCCGTTGCGTGTGTATAAAGCGCCGGCAGGTCTTCCTGGGCTACATAACCCGTCAGCTTGATCTGCTGCCGGTTTGGATGCGATTGTAATTTCCGGAAAAAGCTCTCAGACTTCCAGCCTTTTTGTCCGCAGATAAGCCAATACGGTAGTGTTGTCCCGGGTGATGATTCACACAGCATGGCAAAGGCATCCAGCAACATATCAAGGTTTTTCCTGGGTTCTATGGTTCCGACGCTGATGAAATAGGGGGCATGTATTCCATACTTTAACGGGATTTCCGGATTGCGGACAGGCATATAGGCAGGGTGGGTACCCGGATAGATAAAGTTGGTTTTATCCTGAGTGAAAGGAAATCGCTGTTGTATGTCGGCCATGGTATAGGCTGAGTTGGCAATAACCAGTTTTGCTTTCCGAAGAATGCTCTTTAAAAATATCCTTTGCAGCGTTTGGCTGTGCCAGCGATGATACTGAGGAAACAACAAAGGGGTAAGATCATGGATAACCGTCACCCTGCGAATTTGCTCCGGAAGATTGAAAGGACCAAAGTGCGCAGGTTCCACCACCACATCCATTTTCCAGCGGGAAAGAAGATACGGTAGAGCTATGAACATCCTGAAAGCCTTGTATCCCGGGATGTTTGAGTAGTTATTAACAATTATTTCGGGAATGCTTCCAATAGCGGGCGCTTTTATTGGCCTGACAACGAAATATTCGTGTTTGCTGTTAATCGTTCCCAGCCCTTTCACCATTCCCAATGTATAATGGTGTATGCCTGCACTTTGATTATCAATAGGATCCGCCAGTATAGCTATGCGCATAGAAAAATAATTCAATAAACGAAGATAATGAATTATTCCTGCAAACCCCTAACCATATAACCACGACTTACGTTCCCGATTTTCATCCCCTATTTTCATCGGGACAAGCGGGGCAAGCCCTATAACCACGACTTACGTTCCCGATTTTCATCCCCGATTTTCATCCCCGATTTTCATCGGGATAAGCGGGACAAGCGGGGCAAGCCCTATAACCCTATATCCACATTCCTTCATTCACAATTAACAATATATAGTTAATATGTTAATGAAAAAACTATTGACATTCGTATGACTTTTATGTAATTATGTTGTAAGTTATTGAAAAAGCGTAGGCAAACATAAGCGATGAAATTTTTCAGACAATCATTCACGGGCTACGTGGTCAGGTATACATCCCGAAAGCCAATAGGGGATGAAGGTTCCGAATATGCGGGGCGAAAATACCTTCTGCGCCGGCTCAATGCAGTTTACCGGAGAAGATTAGCCGTAAGCGGCTCTTCCTATGAAGCCCTCATTGATGTTAAAAGAGGGGATCCGGTTTTGGTGAACGGCACTCCTTATGAGGTTGTTCAGGTTGGCAAGCTGACTTTCACTGCAAGAAAACTGGGTGATAGTGCGGTTGAAAATATTTTTCACAGGATAAACGGGATTTGCTTAGATGACAATGAATTCAGAGCTGTGAAAGTTTCCTGAAGCGCTTCGAATAGAAGACATTTTTTTTATAGCTCTTTTTTAACCCAAGCTATGTAATATTTCTCTGTATCCCTTTTGCATAACTTGGGTTTATATAATTGAAAGGTAATAGGATATGTAAATCTTGTGAACTAAATCATTATGGAAATAAATCACTTGACAAAGACAATAATTGGTTGTGCCCTGGAAGTTCACAAGGCTCTTGGCCCGGGTTTATTGGAGTCAGCATATGAGGAATGTCTGTCATATGAATTGATAAATGCAGGATTAAGGATAGAAAGACAGAGGGCAGTACCGGTAATTTATAAAGAAATTATGCTTGATTGTGGGTATAGAATTGATATTTTAGTTGAAAATAGTGTAGTTATTGAATTGAAAACTGTTGAAGTATTTAATCCGGTTCATGAAGCACAAATATTAACTTATATGAAATTTGCGTCAATGAGAATCGGGCTTTTAATCAATTTCAATGTTACTTTACTGAAGAATGGTATAAGAAGATTTATTTTATAATTTCTGTATTTTCCTTTATATTTTTTGTTACACAGAGATGTCCTCTCCGTGGTTCTCTGTGACTTCTCAGTGGTTCTCTG
>JAHJRE010000034.1 GCA_018831055.1 Bacteroidota bacterium | reverse complement strand
GCCAAAGGTCTTAATGAAGAGGAAAGGCAGGAGGCCGAGCGTACTGCAATGGACAGACATCCGGGCAGGGTAATCCGTTCAGGAGAGACTTTGTATATCCCCGACGTTGATAATGATGCAGATATGGTGTCCGTCGACAGCCCCAGAAGCTTTCGGGTGCTTTCAAGGCTTTATATTCCGGTTAAAAGTATGGACCAGACAGTTGGGGCATTTGGTATCGCCAGCCAGGTGAAAAACCGTTTCTCTAGAGAAGATATTGCATTGCTGACTTTTATTACGCACCTCGCTAGTTCTGTTTATGAGAATATCATGAATAATCGCATTCTGGTCAAAGCCCAGAAAGAAATTACCGATATTTCCAGGCTTGTGGAGGAAAATCCTAACCCTGTGATGAGGATTTCCTGTGAGGGTATTCTTGACTATGCTAACCCGGCCAGTCATGATCTCCTGGAGGAAAGAAACTGTAAGGTAGGTGACCCGATAAAAGGAGATTTGAAAGTTATTTTTGAGGAGTTGATCCGGGAGAACAAGATCCTTGACAGGGAACTGCAGAGCGGTGAAAGATACTTTCTGTTCACTTTCACACCCCAATTGGGTTCCGGCTATATTTCGGTCTATGCCAAGGATATCACGCCAAGAGTGCATATCATGAAAGATCTGCAGAAAATGGCAGACATTGCCCAGGAGGCTTCCCGAGCCAAAGAGCGTTTTCTTGCTAACATGAGCCATGAAATCAGAACTCCCATGAACACCGTTCATGGAATGACTCAGTTGCTTGCTTCCACGAAGCTCGACCAGGAACAAAGAAATTACGTAGAAGGAATACATCTTTCATCGCATAATCTCTTATCTATCATTAACGATATCCTGGATATGTCAAAGATAGATGCCGGAGAACTGCAGCTGCAAAGCATTCCCTTTAATTTAAAAAACCTGATCAAGCCGCTTATTCGCTCACTGGAATATAATGCAGTGGAAAAATCACTGATGCTGACGTATCGCATCGATGATCGCATTGCACCGGTCCTTGTCGGAGACTCCGACCGCCTGAACCAGATCCTGCTTAATCTGATGGGTAATGCCATTAAATTCACTCATTCGGGTTATGTCAAGCTATTCTGCGATCTGGAAAGGGAAGACCCTTTGGTGAATGTTATCCGTTTTTCGATTAAGGATACTGGTACCGGAATATCTGAGGCTAACCTTGATATGATATTCGAACCGTTTAAACAGGAAGACGAAAGCAAAACCCGCCTTTACGGTGGAACCGGGCTTGGACTCTCTATCAGCCGCCAGCTGGTCAAACTGATGGGTGGTGAACTCAAGGTGGCATCGGTGAAAGAAAGCGGAAGCGAGTTCTGGTTTGTTCTTTCATTACCAAAAGGGAATGAACAGGATCTGCTTAACCTGGAAAAGAAAGCGATCGTTAATGACCAAACCCTGAAAGAAGTGAATATTCTTCTCGCGGAAGACAATCGCTTCAACCAGAAAATTGTGGAAATAAATGCTAAAAAGTGGAACGCAAATCTGAAAATAGTGGATAATGGGCTCAAAGCATTCGAAATCCTGAAAGAAAATAAATTCGATGTGGTGATCATGGACAAGCAGATGCCCATCATGGATGGCGTGGAAGCGACTCTTAAAATCAGGAATGAATTGCACCTGGATATACCTATCCTGGCTCTTACAGCCAATGTGGTTAAAGAAGTGATTGACGAATGTTATGCTGCCGGGATGGATGATTATCTTTCAAAACCTTTCGAACAGGAAATCCTGTTTGAGAAAATCTGCCTCCTGCTTGGCAAAGATGTTGAATATTCCGTCCCTGTGATACAAGAGAATCATTTTGAAGATAATTTGAATATTATTCCGGATAAGGATCTGTATAATCTTGATAGTCTTAAAATCATGGGATCCGATCCGGAATTTCTCCGCAGCTCATTGATGATTTTTGTGAGGTTGACCAGCGAAGCTCTGGATGACCTGAACGAGGCTTTTGCGCGAAAAGATTATCCTACGGTTGAACGGAAAGCCCATTTCCTGAAATCCAATATTTACCAGCTTGAAATAGAAAGCCTGAAGCAAACCGTGCTGGATATCATGTTGTATGCCAAAGATGAGAATAAACAGGAAATGCTTCCTCCATTGATTGAAAGACTTAATATCATTTTAAGCAAAGTTGTTGCAAAGATGAAGGAGGATTTTAACCTGTAGCTTCTATTTACGAACGATAAACTGGTGGATTTTTCTCAGGTTTTTCATTATCAGGGCCGGTAATGCCGGTATTCCGTTTTTTCTCATAGCCCGTATATCTTCTTTCGACTTCCGGATAATATTCCGGATGCTTTTATTGCTTTCACCTCCAACCCGCATTTTTACCAGTACTTCGGGGATGTAGGCAGTACTTATCTTTTCTTTCGCCAGGAGACGGAGTATACAATCGTAATCGGCGGCAATGCGGAATCCGGTGTCGAAGCCTCCATAGGTATTGTATATGCTGCGTTTTACATAAAATGTAGGGTGTGGTGGCATCCATCCGTTTCTGATTTTCCTTCGGCTGAACTTTCCTGCCTTCCAGTATCTCAGGATCCTGGAGGTGTCTTCCTTGAAAACATACTCCAGATCGCCATAAATGGAGTCTGTTTCTTTTTCCAGGAAAGTGGAAGCGATCAGGCTGATCACCCCGGGGCCTGCCAGCACATCGTCGGAGTGGATGAAACCTACAACATCTCCCGTAGCCATATTGATGCCCTTGTTCAGGGCGTCATACAGCCCTTTGTCGGGCTCACTTACCGATTTGCTTATTTTTTCCCCATAGCTGCGAACGATCTCCATGGTACGGTCTTTGGAATTTCCGTCCACAATAATGTATTCAATGTTGTTGTAATCCTGTTCCATCACCGATTCAATGGTATCGCGTATGGAAGCTTCGCTGTTGTAAGAAATCGTGATGAGTGAGATCTTCATTGTATTTTCCTTTCCCTGGTTTTAATTGCGGGGTTTCCTCTATATATGTAATAAGGTTCCAAATCATTGCTGGCAACGGAATTCACGGCAAGGACGGAATGGGTGCCGCAGGTGACTCCGGGGCTCACAATGCTGAAGGCTCCGATCCATACCCCATCTTCCAGCGTAATCCTGCCCGTCATCAGATCGAAGGTCTTCTTCCGGTAGTTATGATTGCCGCACAAGAGCATAGCCCCCTGCGAAATGCAGCAATGGCTGCCAATCACCACCTCGTCGAGATTGTCTATCCAGGCTTTTTCTCCTATCCACACGTGGTCTCCAATCTGCAACTTCCAGGGGTACTTGATATTCACCGATGGCTTGATCACCACTCCTTTTCCTACTTTTGCCCCGAACATCCTGAGCAGGAAACACTTGAATGTACTCAAAGTGCTGAGCGGACACTGGAAAAACAAGGCATTGGTGATGAACCACAAAACCCTTTTCAGTATCCCGGCTCCCGGCTTGTAATCGCCCGGTGTGTAAACCGATAAATCAACTTTTTCCATAAAACATGTTTTTACTGGATTCAACCAGTTTGGGATTATTGACAAACTCCCTGGCATGAAGTAAAGCTCCTTCGGAAAGTCCATTGTATGCTTCCTGCTCCAGTTCCAGGCATTTCTGCAGGATGGAAGTAAATTCCCCGGGCTTATCAAGAGGAATATCCCATCCTGCCCGGACTTTCTCCAGGTCACGCCAGGGCGTTTTATCGGATATCACAACCGGACAGCCGCTCATCAGGCTTTCCAGTATGCTGTGTCCGAAATTCTCACCCCGTGAAGGCATAAGAAGGAAATGATAATTAAGCAGGGTTTCAGGAATATGGTCGGAATTTATGCTCCCCTTGCTGTTCACCTGTATGTTTGCGGGTAATGATTCTATTTCCCTGAGGCATTCCCCCCAATAATCGGCATTGTAAAGCTCTCCGTAAAGATCGAGGATGACCTGACCTCCCTTAAGCCCTTGCAATACTTGTATGGCAAAAAGAATGTTCTTCTCCGGGGCTATCCTCGCAATGCTTATAAGTCGCAGCAATCCCGGCTGTTTTTCCCGGGGAGGGATACGTTCAGGAAGTGATTTCCTGGGAAGATTGGGTGCTACGCTGATCCTGGCCGGATCAACATGCACGATACCGGCAATATCACTTGCCTCCCTTTCCATGGTCGCATGAAAACGGGCTCTCTTATACAATCCTGCTACCCTGGCGGCCACAAAAAAGATCTTTTTCAGTCGCTTTTTACTGCTGAATGTTTGTTGCGACAACATGCCCCTGGGGGCTACCACGTGAGCTATCCCTGTCTTCCTGGAAAAATACAGTGGAAGGATGGAAAAGTACCACGAATATATGCCGTTGATGTAAACGAGGTCGTATTTGTTTTTTTCCTGGAAAAAGGAATGTATGGTTTTCCGGCTGAGGTGTTCGCCCGAAATATAGTAAACATGGATCCCGGGGCGGATCTCGTTCCAGGAATTGCTTTGTATTTCCGAATAAGGCTCGTGGCTCATGTAATCCGTATCACGGGTTATAATATAGAAGGTGATCTCCCCGGAAAGATGTTCGGTGAGGTTCAGAAGTGAGCGTACCGGGCCTCCGGCCTTGAAACCGGGCCAGAACCAGTCGATGAATGTTAGTACTTTCAGCATGTTTTGACAGCTTATCT
>JAHJRE010000033.1 GCA_018831055.1 Bacteroidota bacterium | reverse complement strand
TTCGTGCATTCGTGGCGATTTTAAACTTTAATTCCACAAATAAATAACTAATAAATGCCACGAATGCACGAATAAAGATGAAAGAAAGAATATTTCACTTCACCAATAAGCTTGAAGTTAAAATTTTATTCATTCGTGCATTCGTGGCGATTTTAAACTTTAATTCCACGAATAAATAACTAAAAAATGCCACGAATGCACGAATAAAGATGAAAAACGAATATTTCATTTCACCAATAAGCGTGAAGTTAAAATTTTATTCATTCGTGCATTCGTGGCGATTTTAAACTTTAATTCCACAAATAAATAACTAATAAATGCCACGAATGCACGAATAAAGATGAAAGAAAGAATATTTCACTTCACCAATAAGCGTGAAGTTAAAATTTTTTTCATTCCCCGAATGATCGGGGCATTCGTGGCTTTTTTATTGCTTACTTGTTTTTTCCTGCCAGATCTTAGGATTACGGTCGGTGCTGATCACAGCTAAAACTTCAACAGTGTTGTTTTCATCGTTAATATAGAAATGAGCCATGTACGGGAATTTCCTAAACAAAACACAACGAATTTCGTTGTAACGAATAGCGTAAATCTGAGGGTCTTTATTTAGTGAGTTAATATACTTGATCGCCGTTTTCTGAAACCTCTTACCAAGTCCGGCCTGTGCTTCATTGTACCAATCGGTAATTTCTTGAATATCGGCAAGTGCTTCAGATTCAACTTTGATTTTGTATTTTTTCATCAGGCTTTGAGTGTTTTTTTTGCTTCGTCCCAATCCAAAAGCCTGTCGGGATCTTTGCGTACCTTGTCAAAACGTTCCATTACCAGTTTTTGGTGGGCTTCAGGAACTTCAAGGTTTTCCTGTTCTTTTTTCAAAGCGTAATCGAGCATGTTCTTGATGGCATGAATCAGGTTTACATCGTTTATCTGTTTGAACTGCTCTATGATTACCGCTTTCTCAGCTTGTATGTTCATTATACTTTTAATAATTGGTTAAACAGCTAAATTACTTTGAATATTGCATTTTAAAATAAATGCATTCATCAGGGCAAATATATGCCCTTTATCTTCTTCGCTAAGTTTTTGAATACTCTGGATACGATTTACAATGCCGTTCTCCGAACCACATAATTGTATCATTTAGTACTAAAAAACAGTGTATCTGCAAAAATACAAAACAAACATTGTCTAATCAAATAATAATTTTTTAACCACAGGAACTAAGAGTCATTGAGTTACCCAGAGAAGTTACTCTATGAATCTCCACCTTGCTAAAAAGGCATCCGATTACGCAGTAACCTCATTCATTCAACACCAAACAGAACTTACTTCCCTCATTTTCCTTACTTTCCAGTGTGATCATACCTCCGAGGATATGTGCCAGTTCACGGCACATGATCAATCCAAGGCCGGTACCGGGTTCTTTTTCCGTGCCGCTGCGCCGGAATTCCGATCCGGCCCGGAATAGTTCGCTTTGTTTTTCCTGGGGTATGCCAATGCCATTGTCGGTGATGCAAAAAATCAGTTTTCCGCCTTCCCTTTTCGTACTCAGGATGATCTTTCCCTCACGCGGGGTAAACTTTACCGCGTTGGTAAGGAGATTCAGCAGGATGATCCTCACAAGTTGCGGATCGGTGCGTATGGTCAGACTGCTTTCTCCTTCAGTAAGCAGAGTCTGCTCCTTGTTTTCAACGGAGGTGCGGACAAGATCGGAAACGGCGGTAATCAGGCTCTCTACCTTGATCTCTTCAGGCTGGCTGCTAAGCTTTCCCTGACTTGCACGGGCCCACATGAGCAGATTGTCAAGCAACTCATATGTATTATGGGAGCTTGTTAAAAGTGTCTGCAGGATCCTCTGCCTGGATGCGTCATCCATTTCTTTATAATTCCCGTGAAGGATTTCCAGCAGGCCTTTCATGCTTTGGAAGGGATTTCTGAGGTCATGCGATACAATGGAAAAGAACTTATCCTTTTCTGCGTTAAGTTCCTGGAGATCATTTTTTTGCCTGGTTAGCTCCCGGTTCTTTTCCTGGATCTCCCCGGTCTGTCTTACAATTTTATCGTTTTTTAACCGGAGTTCCTGGTTCATTTTCCTGAGCTTACGGGAATAAATGATCACTATTATCAACAGGGCCGCGACTATTACCAGTCCCGCGATGATCAGGGACAGGAGATACTTCTGGTCACGGATGATCTTTTCCTTCAGTTCATTCTGGGTTGCAAGCTGCTGGTTTTCCTTTTCCTTGTTCTCCAGTCCATACATAATCTGAAGCTCCGTTATCCTGTTTCGGGCTTTTAATCCCTGTATGCTGTCATGAAGTTGCACCATTTTACGGAAATTTTCGGATGCCGATAAATACTTGCCTTTTATGGAGTCCAACTGATAATATGAATAATATGCCAGTTTTTGAAAATCCAGGGCTTCTATCTGCTTCGATATCTCCATCCCCCTGTCAAGGTAGTACCGGGCAGAATCGGTTTTATCCAGTTTGATCATGGTGATTCCGATATTGGTCAGAGTAGCCGCACTTTCATAAAGTAAATCTTTGATTAGTGGGGATTTCTCTGCTTTCCGGAAATATACCATGGCTTTCCTGTACTCTTTTTGTTTGTAATACAATGAACCCATATTTATATTCACTGCCAATGTGTAATAAGGCAGTTCAAATGATCTGGCATTTTCAAGGGTCAGAAAACTATACTTGATCGCGGAGTCGGCATTAACCTTCGACTGGGTATACAGGAAAGTCAGGTTATTATAAATATTGGTCAGGATATCCACTTCTTCGTTTGCAAGATCAAGTTTTACCGCTTGATTATAGTACTCCAGCGCTTTGTCTGCATTGCCGAAGGTTGAGAATAAGGAACCAATTCCGGCGTGTATGTAGACTATTAGCTTGTTGAGAGCGAGGTTTTCAGCCATTCTTTTTGCCAGGAGAAGATATTCCAACCCTTCGGCATACTTTCCGATTCGGCTATTGAAGTTTCCAAGGTCGTACATGACTTTAGCCATGGAAGCCGAGTCTCCGGCTTGCCGGCATAGTGTGAGGGCTGTGTCGAGATATTTTCCTTCCAGTTCGGTTTGCCCCAACTGATGGTATAGTATACCCATGTTATTCGTGATGGACCTGCGCCGTTCAGTCAGATTGTACTTACGGCACAACTGCAGGGCCTTTTTATATTCTGTTTCCGCTTCTTCCAGCTGGCGCATGTTCCAGTAACATACTCCTTTCAGATTTAATGCTCTGACTGTTCCATTGATAAAACTGTTTCTTTCCGACCAACGGGAGCATGAGTCAATTAATGCAAGACTTGAATCCGGCTGAGTCCTGGATAAGGAATACGCTATATCCAGCAGTCTTTTGATCCTGGCTGTATCATTTTGTTCCTGTTCAAACAATGACCAGAGGCTATCAACCGGGTCCTGGCCTTTTACTGCGGAAAGAAAAATAAATAAAAAAACAATCAATAGATATTTGTTGGTCATAACGGTTATTGTTAATGCATGCTCTCTCTTCAGGTTTCCGGACAGAAATCTCTGTTTCCGGAAAGTGCCCTAAGATAATAAATAAAATACTTTTTTTATGATATTCATAAAAATCATCATTAAACTTTAAATGAGTATCGGGAATGATTAATATCAAGATACCTGCTCTATGGTTGCAGGCTGCAGGTTACAGGCTGCAGGTAGTGTGGATGTGGGTGATGAGTGATGAGTTGTCGCTTGCAACCTGTCGCCTGTAACTTTGTGTTCATGTTTCCCGATCCTCATAAAACTTTGTTCTACCTGATTTTGAGATTTATTTAACATATGTGCATTTCAGGATATGATTCGGATTAAAAAAAATGGATTATCTTTACCTTTCGGTTGCAAACGGATTGACCTTTTTTCGTTCCTGATTGTTAACATAAAACTAAAGGGTTTAACCGGTTTGAATATTGTGCATATAATTCAACTAATCTGGGTTCTATGATAAAGAAAGTCCTGGTTGCCAACAGGGGAGAGATAGCCGTGAGGGTGATGCGTTCGTGCAGGGAGATGGGGATCACTTCCGTGGCGGTATATTCAGAAGCCGACCGTAAGGCCATGCATGTTCGTTATGCTGATGAAGCATACTTCATCGGGCCTTCACCTTCCTCCGAGAGTTACCTGAAGATAGACAAGATCATTGATGCGGCCAAGAGGTCGGGGGCTGATGCCATTCACCCCGGATATGGTTTCCTTAGTGAGAATGCCGGATTTGCCGAACGTTGCCGGAAAGAAGGTATCATCTTTATTGGTCCTTCGGCACAAGCCATTCGTACCATGGGTGATAAGATCACTGCCAGGAAGACTATGACGGCGGCAGGTGTGCCGGTAGTTCCCGGAACGGAAAAGATAAGCAGTGAAAAAGCTGCAGTGGAAAAGGCCAGGGAAATAGGCTGCCCGCTAATGGTGAAGGCCTCGGCAGGCGGTGGTGGTAAAGGAATGCGCTTGGTGATGAAGGAAGAGGATGTGCCGGCTGCCGTCCGTAGCGCCCGCTCGGAAGCACGGGAAGCCTTCGGCGATGATTCTGTTTATATAGAAAAGTATATCGAATCACCACATCATATTGAGTTTCAGGTGATGGGAGATAATCACGGTAACGTGATCCACCTTTTTGAACGCGAGTGTTCGGTGCAACGACGACATCAAAAGGTTGTGGAGGAAACTCCTTCCCCCATCATGACCCCGCAGATACGGGAAGAGATGGGCAGGTTTGCTGTAGCCGCTGCCAAAGCGGTCAATTATTCAGGAGCCGGCACCATTGAGTTCATTGTCGACGACAACCTGAACTATTATTTCCTGGAAATGAATACCCGCCTGCAGGTGGAACATCCCATCACGGAGCGGGTCACCGGTGTCGACCTCGTCAAAGAACAGATCAGGGTTGCTTCCGGCGAAAGATTGAGCATACGCCAGGAGAGCCTTAGCCAGTTCGGCCATGCCATCGAATGCAGGATTTATGCCGAAGATCCCGATAATAACTTCATGCCCAGCCCGGGTATTATCAGGCACATTACCGAACCCCTCGGCCTCGGTGTCCGTCACGATGGATATGTTTATGAAGGTTATGAGATCCCTATATATTACGACCCCATGATGTCGAAACTCATCGTCTGGGCCCGGACCAGGGAGGAAGCCATAGCCCGTATGAAACGCGCTCTTTATGCATACAAGATAACCGGCGTGAAAACCAACATCCGCTTCCTGGAAAGGATCATGGATTGCCCCGATTTCAGGGAAGGTAAATACAATACCCATTTTGTCGAAAAAAATAAGGACTTCCTGATGTTTCCTGAAAAACAGGATCGTAATGTGGAGGACGTTGCCATCATCGCCGCTTTCGTCGATTATACCAACAAAATTGAAAGCATGGAAACCCGAGCCTTCTCGAAAAATGGAAAAAGTAACTGGAAGAGCTGTGGCCGGAGAATGGGCTTCATGAGAATTTAATTGACTTTCCCGGGAAAACCTAAACCGTGTTTATATGGAAATAAAGATCAATGACAGGAATGCACAGGTTGAACTGCTTGCCAGAGATGGCAGCAAAATCGTGCTTTCCATCGATGGTAAAAGATATGAAGCCGATGTGGAGATGGTGGAAGACGGAGTATATTCACTCATCATCGGTAATAAATCGCACAATATTGAACTGATTGAGGTGGATAGCAAGAAATACTATGTGAACACTTATTCGAAGTCGTATGATGTTGAGATCATTGATTCCGAAAGCAAATACCAGATGAGCAGGAAGAAGGATGATACTTTGGAAGAAACCGTGATATCATCGCCCATGCCCGGGAAGGTTGTAAAGATACTGGTGAAAGAAGGTGATCAGGTTAAAGCCGGCGATACGGTGATCATCGTTTCGGCCATGAAGATGGAAAGCGAGTATAAAGTGAAGAAAGACAGGATCATCAAGGAGATCAAGGTGAAGGAAGGACAGACCATTAACGCGCATCAGCCTCTGATGGTCATTGAATAAAGTTGATTATTTTTAATGAGTATCGGGAATGATTAATATCAGGTTACTTGTTTCATGGTTGCAGGCTGCAGGTTTCAGGCTGCAGGTAGTCTGGGTGTGGGTTCTGAGTGATGAGTTGTCGCTTTCGCTTGCAGCTTGCAACCTGTAACCTGTAACTTTTTGTTAATGTTTCCCGATGCTCATATTATTTTTTATTAAATATCATTTACATGTCACTTCAGGAAAAATTCAATGCTTTTGAGGAGCGTAACCGGCTGGCGGAGCTGGGTGGTGGAATTGAAAGGATAGAGCGTCAGCACAACGCAGGCAGAAAAACTGCACGGGAGAGGATCGAGATTCTGCTGGACCCGGGTAGTTTTGTGGAAATCGACAAGTTTGTCACCCACCGTTGCACCGATTTCGGGATGGAGAAAAACAGGACACTGGGCGATGGTGTTGTTTGCGGTTACGGTAAGATCGACGGCCGTCTTATGTATATCTTTGCCCAGGATTTCACGGTTTTCGGCGGTACCCTGAGTGGTGCGAACGCCGCCAAGATCGTCAAGATCATGGATCTTGCCCTGAAGATGGGGGCTCCGGTGATAGGTCTGAACGACTCCGGCGGGGCACGTATCCAGGAAGGTGTTGAAAGTCTCGGTGGCTATGCAGACATCTTTTACCGGAACACGATCAGCTCCGGCGTCATACCGCAGATTTCAGCTATCATGGGACCCTGCGCGGGAGGCGCCGTTTATTCTCCGGCCATCACCGACTTCATTTTCATGGTGAAGGAGTCAAGTTACATGTTCGTTACCGGCCCCGATGTGATCAAAACCGTTACCCATGAAGAGGTTACGAAAGATGAGCTGGGTGGGGCCCTTACTCATAACGCCAAAAGCGGCGTGGCCCATTTTATGGGTGAATCGGATGAGATGGTGCTGATGATGGTCAGGGAACTCATGGGTTACCTGCCTTCAAACAATATGGAAGATCCTCCGGTTAAACCCTGTTCCGATGACATCAAACGGGAAGATGAATCCCTCCAGACCATAGTTCCTGATGACCCGAACAAACCCTATGATATGCGGGACATCATCTGCCGGGTCGTTGATAACAAAAACTTCTTCGAAGTGCAACCTCATTATGCGGAGAATATCATCGTTGGCTTTGCAAGGCTCGACGGCCGTCCTGTTGGTATAGTGGCCAACCAGCCTGCCCACCTTGCCGGCGTTCTCGATATCAACTCTTCCCTGAAGGGCGCCCGCTTTGTCCGCTTCTGCGATGCTTTCAATATTCCGCTGATCACCTTCGTCGATGTGCCCGGTTTCCTGCCCGGTACCAACCAGGAATTCGGAGGCATCATCAAACATGGGGCCAAGCTGCTATACGCCTTTTCAGAAGCTACCGTCCCAAAGATCACCCTGATCACCCGAAAAGCATACGGCGGCGCTTATGACGTGATGTCTAGCAAGCATATCGGGGCCGATGTTAATTTTGCATACCCTACCGCGGAAATTGCCGTCATGGGCCCCGAAGGCGCCGTTAATATCATTTTCAGAGATAAACTCTCGGCCGAGGATAAGAAAAAAGCTGTGGAAGATTATAAGAAAACCTTTGCCAGCCCTTACAAAGCCGCTGAACTGGGATACGTCGACGAGATCATCTATCCCCGTCAAACCCGGTTCAAACTTATCCAGGCACTGGAAATGACACAAAACAAGAGCAAATCCCATCCCCCCAGAAAACATGGGAATATCCCTTTGTAAGAAACAAACGGGTGATCAGAGGTTGTAATCTTCCCTGAGTTGTTGGAGAGTGCTGTCTAACGATTGATTGACTTTACCCAATAAAACAGGAATGGCTTCCGTGTTTGTGCGGCTCTTGGAGTTTTCCTCCAGTTCCCGGATTACAGATGTGATCGCATCAACCTTGAAAAGATCGATGGATGATTTTAATTTGTGAGCAAAAAACTTTACCTGGTCGAAATCCCCTTTACTATGGCTGTCGTTAAGCTTCTCCAGCATATCCGGCACATCTTCCAGGAAAATCATCACCAGGCCGGCAATCTGTTCAGGGTCATCACCCACAAACTCTTTTACCGTGGAAAGGTCATACAGTTTTTCTTCCGACATAGAAAATCATTATCCGGTCAACAGGCCAAAAGTATAAAATATTTACTAAAGTTTTGCATTACTTCAAATTCCCTTAAAAAGATGTCTAAAATATTGGGCACTTAATGTCTAATTTGTACCCCTGGAATTCCTTAAAAGTCAGGAAATACAGGAGGCTATTTTTAAGTATTCATTTCATTTCGGAGTACCCACTTCATTTCAAAGTACCCACCCCCGACCCCTCCCTGCTGGCAGGGAGGGGGGCGCTCTGATTCAACTCTGTGAAAATTTTTGCAATCAAACAAAAAGAAAGGTTTTCGAAATAGTTAAATATTATTGCAAAGCAATTTTTATAGTAAAGTTAATATTTGTTTCGTAAAAATTTTGATTAGTACGTCCCCCCTCCCTGTTGGCAGGGAGGGGGCCAGGGGGTGGGTATTATAAGTTATACCAAGGCACTGAAGTATAACTTATAATACTCATAATCAAAATAAAATTTGTTCGAAGCTTTCAAATAAACGTTCTCATAATGTTAAAATCCGGATGCTTTGGGATAAAATGCGATATCTTTGCCGCGTATGAAATCAATAATCCTCTCACTCAAGTGGCCTGCGATTTTTCTGGGATGGGTTTTCCTGGCCGTTTTCCTGATTATTGCGGTTCAGTATATCACCTGCCCTGTTTATATCTTCCCCGAACCCAAACCCTTTAGCGGGGAGCATTGGTTCAATCCTTATGAAGGCACCGACAGCCTTCACTGGAGGAAGTCCAACTTCCAGGCCCAGTCGCGCGCATGGCTCGGAATCACAAGCGGCCGTTATAACACCAACGAAACCATCGATAGTATTTACCGCAGCCTTTATTACGATGTTATTGCTATCTCCGATTACCAGAAGGTCAATGATTACGGCGCCGGGAAGGATACTTATATCCCTGTTTATGAGCACGGTTACGGTGTATTTAAAAACCATCAGGTTGTTATTGGTGCGCGACAGGTGTTGTGGAGGGATTATCCGCTGTATCAGACCATTCATCAGAAACAACACATCCTGGAAATGCTCAGGGACAAGGGAGACCTGGTTTACATCGCACACCCGAAACTCAGAGGTGGATACAAACCTTCGGATATGAAATACCTCACAGGATATACCGGGATCGAAGTGCTCAATTATATGCGGGTTTCGACGGAGCACTGGGATGCAGCATTATCCGCCGGAAAACCGGTAACCATCCTGGGCAACGATGATGTGCACGATATTTTTAACCCCGATGAGGTTGGTTTCCGTTGTACGTATATTTATTCACCTTCACTGAACGGTGACAGCATCATTGCAGCCCTCAGGGCCGGCCGGGCCTATGGCGCGGATATCTACAGGCCTACCGGAGAATCCATGGAGACTAAAAGGGAAAAAGCAGCTCACATTCCTGTGATTACCCATGCAAGGCTTTATAACGATACTTTGCAGGTTGGCGTCATTCAGACGGCTTCCTTCATCCGCTTTATCGGACAGGATGGGAAAGTATTGGCCGAAGTGCCGGGTGCAGAAAGTGCCAAATATGCCGTTCAACCGGAAGATACTTATGTCAGGACGGAAATCAGCTACCCCTCCGGGTTGGTGCTGATGCTGAATCCCGTTTTCCGTTACGACGGTGTTGATCCATGGAAACAGGAAACAATACGCATTGACTATTTCCGTACCTGGGTGCTGCGGGTCCTTGGATTCTCAACACTGATCTTCATTATCCTGAATATAATTTTGCTCCGCCGGAGATTTAGAAAAAAAGTGGATGCCGGAAAAACGATATAATTGGATACTGGCAGGATTGCTCCTCGCTTCGTTTGCCATCAGGGCGTTTATTGCCGCGTATATCGAGCTGGGCAATGATGAGGTTTACTATTGGACTTACGCGCTTTATCCCGATTGGAGTCATTTCGATCATCCACCCATGGTGGGCTGGTTCATCCGCATCTTCTCCTTCAATCTTTTATTCCAGGAAGAGTTCTTTCTCAGGCTCGCATCCATTCTGGCCGGGACGCTGAATACCTATCTTGTTTACAGGATAGGCCGGGAGATGTTCAGCCGGCGTGCTGGACTTATCAGCGCTTTTTTATATACTTCATCCCTGTATGGGTTCGTCGTCGCGGGCACATTCATCTTGCCCGATACACCGCAAATACTTTTCTGGCTTTTGGCCCTGCTGTTTTTTGTTAAGGCATTTAAATTCCAGGAAAACAGGGTTTCCGCATACTGGATGATTGCCGCAGGAATACTTACAGGATGCGCTTTACTTTCAAAATATACTTCCGCTTTCCTTTTG
>JAHJRE010000032.1 GCA_018831055.1 Bacteroidota bacterium | reverse complement strand
TTGCAACCTGTCGCCTGTAACTTTGTGTTAATGTTTCCTGATACTCATAAATAAAAATTTGCTTTGTTATATCCCTTAGGCGTTTGGTTTTGTCAAAATGGCTTTCGTCACGCCTTTAACCTTTGCAATTTTATGGAGAAGTTCCCGGAGATATTCCATATCTTTAACACTGATGCGAATTTCACCAAAGAACTGTCCCCCTTTTTTTTCGACTTTCAGGCTGGTCATATTTACTTTAAAATCACGTGATATCACGGCGGTGATCTCATCCAGGATGCCTACCCTGTCATTACCAACCACCTTAATGTACTTGTTTTTGATCTCTTTATCTTTCCAGCTGACCGGGATTTTACGGTAACCGTAGTTTTCCAGAAGTCTTTTGGCATTGGGGCAATTCACCTGATGGATACTGATGCCTTTGCCGATAGTGACAAACCCGAATACTTTATCGCCGGGTGCAGGATTACAACATTTTGCAAGCCGGTAGTTAACATTATCCAGTAAATTATCTATGATAAGAACATCTTCGGGTTCATCGGATTCTGATGTACGGGTAAAGGTAGCCGGTGAATCCGTTCTTGGGGCTGAGGATTTTGATGTGTCTTCCAGTTTTTCCCGTATCAACACCCTCAGTTCATTGTAATCAAGCTTTTCTTCGGCAATCAAATCATACAGGTCGATAGAAGAAGCCAATTTATAATGCTTAACAAGTCCATTAATAATTTCATCCTTGTACGATATTTTCCAGTTCCTCAGTTTTCTCTTCAGAATTTCCAGCCCAATCTCTGCCAACTGGTATTTCTGCTCCTTCAGCGACCTTTTGATCTTTGCTGTTGCCTTGGAGGTTTTAACAAATTGAAGCCAGTCCTGTTTGGGTTTTTGGTTTTTAGAGGTGATTATTTCGACACGGTCTCCATTTTTCAGGATGTGTCGAATGGGAACATTGGCATTATTAACCCTCGCACCGCTGCAACTATCCCCTATCCTGGAATGTATAGAATAAGCAAAATCGAGTATGGTAGCTCCTTCCGGAAGATCAACCAGGTCACCTGTCGGGGTATAAACGTAAATTCTTCCAAGGCGGGCAGACCTTTTCGGGCTATCATCAAACTTGATCTGTTCCGGATTTCCCAGGATATCCCGGATCTGGTTCAGCCATTCCTCCATCCTCTCTTTTTCCTCAAATCCTTTGTACCTCCAATGTGCCGCTTGTCCTTTCTCCGCAATCTCATCCATTCTGCGTGTACGGATCTGGACTTCAACCCATTTATCGTTTTGGGCTCTGACGGTAGTGTGGAGGGATTCATATCCGCTGGCTTTGGGAGTGGTGATCCAGTCCCTCAGCCTCTTAGGGTTGGGTGGATAAATGTTTGTAACCAGGGAATACACTTTCCAGCAATCCGATTTCTCGTTGTCAGGTAGGCTGTCTATAATGATCCTGATGGCAAAAAGATCGTAAACTTCCTCCAATTCTACATTTTGTTTGATCATCTTTTCCCGTATGGAGGGGATAGATTTGGGCCGGCCTTTTATATCAAAGGTTATTTCACTTTTAAACAATTCCTTTTCAATGGGTGTTGCAAAATCCCTGATGAAAACTTCTCTTTTGCTTTGTGTAGCTGCCAGTTGTTCCTGGATCGACAGGTATTCTTCAGGAAAACGAAAACGCATTAAAAGATCTTCAAGTTCAGTTTTCACCCTGTACAAACCGAGACGATGAGAAATAGGAATATATAAGTATTCTACTTCGTTGGCAAAACGTCTTTTTTTCTCTTCCGGGAGACTGGCAAAATTCCGCATATCACAAAGTCTATGGGCAATTTTGAGCAGTATGATCCGGATATCACCTGCAACCGAAAGAAAAAGCTGATGAAATTTTTCCGACTGCAACGATATCTTATCTGTAGGCAGGGCTGAAATTCTGGTATAGCCTTCAATAAGCGTTAAAACGGTATCATCGAAGTTATTTTTTAACTCCTTTTGAGAAATACCGGAAACCAGAAAAACATTGTGTAAAAGCGCTGCTATTATCGATTTGGCTCCCAGAGACAGGTCGTCGGTAGCTACACGTGCTACTCCAAGAGAATGTTCAAGCAGGGGAATTCCCGTATCTGCAATCTTATCCTGATAAATCTCTACGGCCATCCTGAAGGCACGGTCAATATCATCATTGTCCTTCTGACTTACGAATGGCTCACAGGATTTAAGCAGTTCATTAAACTTTACTCCAATAGATTTAATCTGATTCCTGTTCATTAGTAAGAAATCAATTCAATTTACCCTGGCAAACCGGTATCACCGGTTTACAAAAAAGTATGATTTGGATAGAAATGGGTTATTTCTTCGGTTTATCCTGGTCTTCGCTGATACTGTCAGGTTTCGTCGGAGGTTCGGCTATTGACTCGCGCATCCTGGTATCAGCCTGGATGTTTTTGTAGCGGTAATAATCCATAATACCCAGGTTACCGTTTTTAAAGGCTTCAGCGATAGCTTTAGGTATCTCGGCTTCGGCCTGAATAACGTTGGCACGTGCTTCCTGGGCCTTGGCTTTCATTTCCTGCTCCTGGGCAATTGCCATTGCTCTGCGTTCTTCTGCCTTGGCCTGGGCAATATTTTTATCTGCATTGGCTTGATCCATCTGGAGGACTGCTCCGATATTTTTACCTACGTCGATATCGGCGATATCGATTGAAAGGATCTCGAATGCTGTTCCTGAATCCAGACCTTTTTCCAGAACGACTCTGGAAATAGAATCGGGATTCTCGAGTACCGACTTATGAGACTGAGCGGAACCGATTGAAGAAACAACGCCTTCTCCTACCCTTGCCAATACGGTTTCTTCGCCGGCACCTCCGACAAGTTGCTTGATATTGGCTCTTACGGTGACCCTCGCCTTGGCAATAAGCTGGATTCCATCTTTGGCTACAGCGGTCACGGGAGGAGTATCAATAACCTTGGGATTTACCGACATCTGAACTGCCTCGAGCACATTTCTTCCTGCAAGGTCAATAGCGGTGGCTGTCTTAAACCCCAGGTTCATATTAGC
>JAHJRE010000031.1 GCA_018831055.1 Bacteroidota bacterium | reverse complement strand
GCGGTTTTCTTTCTGCCGGTCGGAAATATGTTTAGCACTTCGCGAATGCCGGCAAGCTTCTCATGAAGCATATTGACTGACATGGGCAGATCCGCTTGCTGGGTTCTTGTCATCATCAATGAGCGCAGCAGCAATGAGAGGGAGCAGTAGAAGCCATGAACCATGATCATTTGATCGGTCCAATGGTACATGGGCCACCAGGTTCCGGTTTTACGGTCTTTCATCTGCTTGAACACATCTTCGATGATGTACTGACTCCGATAGGTGATGATGATATCGGCGGTAGGCCAGTCATGATTATCAGTGATGATGATGTTTTTTCCCAGATAGGTGTCGGCGAGGGCGGCAAAGGCATCACTATTGAGGTTGTAGTCAAGGGTGGGAAGACCCTCATGATCCCCAATGGTGGTGTCGATCAGTTTTTTCATGTCTTGGCCGGATAGCGCCGAGGCCACTTGTGTTTTGATCGATTCCCGGGTGGGCGGTTTTCCTCTGGTCACCCTTCCGGCAATTCTGTCTTCCAGCTTGGTGGCGATACCCTGTAATTTGCCGAGGGTTTTGTTAATCTCATTATTGATTGATGTAATCTGGGCATTGTAGAGATTGTGGTTGAAAGAGACCACGACCGTCATCTCTCTGCCGTATATTGTCTTTTTGGTGCGAAAGGCTTTGACCTGATCCAGTTTTGGATGGGTCAGCGTCTCAAAGCAACCATCACTGTTGGAGATGAAGGCCAGATCTTTATGATCGTCCGGTTTGACCGAGCCCACAAAGTGAAAGCCGGAATCTTCAGCGAATCGGTCCAGGTTGTCCTGGGAGTTGTTGCCTTTGTCAAAGACGATGGTCATGCCACTGCTGTCGGGTTTCCGGCTCTCAAATGCATCAAAGAAACTCTCGATGAGTCTGCCAAAGGCTTTCGAATCATGCTGGTTGCCTTCAAAAACATCAAAGTACAAAGGGAAATGATCCCTTCGGGTGCAAAACAGTGCATAGTTGATCTGCCTGAGGTCACGTCGTCCTTGCTTGTTCTTTCCCCTTTTCGCCAGCGAACAGCGGGTATTGAATGAGCCGATGAAGGTGTAGAAGTTGGTCCCGTCAAAGGAAGCGCAGGATAAGTCGATCTGTTCTTTGTCCAAAACGGAATTGATGAGTTTCATCCATGCATTGCGAATATGGGTTTCACTGATCATCGACAGGTTATCCCAGAAGCGCTGTGAATTGAGTGATGCCTGGTCGACGTCAGGAAAGGCCCGCACCAGAATGGTATCCTGAAACCAGTTCCACATGGAATGTTTACTGACCGCTTCGATGCCCCGGTTAATGGCAGCCAGGGTCAGGTAAAATCCAATGGATAGTCCCTGCTTGCGTTTAGGGAGGACGCTGTCAAGAATGTGAATCATATCGGTCCGTTCGACAGTATTCAAATAGGCGGCAGGTCCGCCCAGCTTGAAGATCTCCGCATACTCCGGCTGTTGCGGTGTACCTTCAACCGCCTCAATGATTTTCGGCAGGGGGCCGAGATATTTCTGCCACTTTCTTTTGGGTCGCCCATTAATGCGTTCGCTCTCTTCGGCGTAATAATAGGTGATGCCTTTAATGCGCTTGCGAGTCAGATATGCCATATGATACCCCCTCTGATCATATAATCGGTCCTGTTAGGGGGGTACACTATTAATTTATGCCATTTTATGTCAATAAAAATAAGCTATTATTAGCATTTTTCAGTTAGGGGGTACTTAAGCAAGGCATATTTATCTGATATCATGAAATTTCAGGCTATGTGTCAAAAATAATTCGTAAACTCACGCTAGCAGGTACATTTTTATATTAGCGAATCTAACTATTCCACCGCCACTTGAATAAACCGTGCTGGAGCCAAACTTTTGGTGTGCTTATAGGGGATTCTATTTTGTCAGAATACCAATGGTAACAGCTCCTGGCTCGTAACCATCACCAATTCCACCGCCGTTATGAGCTAATCCAATCCTGGCATTTTCAACCTGTCGAGATCCGCACTCTTCCCTTAATTGCCAAGTCAATTCCACAAATTGCGCAACTCCTGTTGCCCCTAATGGATGACCCTTTCCCAAAAGACCGCCGCTTGAACTGACAACCACTTCTCCTCCGTAATCGCATAGACCTTCGTCAATAAAGCGACCCCCTTCACCTCTTTTACATAATCCCAGATCTTCATAGGCTATCAGTTCCAGCGTAGTAAAATCATCATGCACTTCAACAACATCCAGGTCTTCCGGCCCCACACCTACTGATTCATATGCCTGTTTGGAAATCGTTTCAAAGCATGTAAACTGACTAAGACTACCTTCTGTTCCCTTGTATTTGGCTGAAGATTGAATTAACGCAGCCAGTTTGATTGGTTTACCGGTATACTGTCTGGCAACGGCAGCATTAGCGAGGATCACCGCTGCCGCCCCATCACTCTGGGGGCAACATTGGAGTTTTGTGATAGGGTCACAAATCATCCGGGAATTCAGCACTTCTTCCAGCGTAATTTCTTTCTGGAATTGTGCGTAGGGATTTTTGGCAGCATTTCTCTTGTTTTTTACTGCAATTTTGGCAAACTGTTCTTTAGTCGTGCCGTATTCATTCATATGAGCTTTTCCGGCCAGTGCCATGATTGCAGGCCCAAAGGCTCCCGCAATATCCTGGTTTAAATTTGTTCCGGGTGGAGGTGAGATCAGTCCCGACAGTGCCATGGCGCTACCGGAAGCAGCCATAAAACTCCAGCATTCCGCTCCAATCACAATGGCTGTATCATGAATTCCATTTCCGATAGACTCGTATGCATCCCTTAATGCGCTCGAACCACTGGCACAACCATTCTCATGATTAAAAGCAGGGATTCCGGAAACTCCAATCTGAGCCAGAATCATTTGAGCGCAATTGGGGGGAGATCCTACATTGCCACAATATGCGGCCTGAATCTTCCTATGGTTAATCCCGGCATGATCAAGAGCTGCCAGACAGGCTTCCTTGCCCAACTCGTAAATATTCTTTAATGGTAGACGTTTGCCATTGTACAACCCGAATCTTGTCATTCCCGCGCCTATTATATATACATCCCTCATTTTGTCTCCTGCTGCACGGGTTGAAAAGCATATCCGATAACCTTCTCTCCTTTCATATTAGTAAACAGTTCAGCAATTATGGTCTCAACTTCCATTCCGCATCTGACATCTTCAATACCGCAGTTTTTTATCTGGGCCAAAATCATCAGGTGATTATCTTCCCTGACTTTTACAACTGCTACGATGCCCGGCACCTGATATCCCGGTACAGCCTGCCGTACTACGGTATAGGAATAAACCAGTCCGGCATTACTCAGTAATACGTTATCCATATTGGTCCCATCACATTTCCCGCATAGCACCTTTGCAGGAAACGCCCTATCTCCGCATTTCGTGCACAGGCTTGCAATAAGTTGCGGTTTTTCTTCGGGAGAAGAGGGAAAGCGAACTATCCCCTCTTTCAAAAGCACTTCCCCCTCTTTAAGCTGTTTCTCGTTTTCCATATCAACCATTTATATTCTCCATTTTGATCATATGCCTGAATTATCATTTTTTGAATTTCTAAAATGTAAGGGGGTAAATCAGATAAGAGATGCTAAAACAGTGAGATCCGAAAAAGGACTGTTAGATAACAAACACAAGGTACGGCACTAGATTTTAGTGCCAACCTTATGCGCCCCGTCCATCGCGTCATTTATTTCACCTGCTTGTACCGCATCTCCTATCTGGTAAATTTCTGCAATTTCAGTTTTTAATTCCTTGTAAAGACCATCATTACATTTTCTACCCAGCGAAACAATAAACGTGTCGTAAGGGATGGTTTCTGTTTCACCCTTTCTATTCTCAAGGATAACTTCAATGGGGTTTATTTGCACAAGTTTCATTCCCGTCATCACTGTAGGATTGTTTTTCTTTCGAACCGGAATATCGCCGGCTCCCTTGACGAGATCAACATCTGTAAGCCTTTTTAATATATAGGTTCTTCTCAAAGGAACTATGTTCGTGGCTATCTCTTTTCCCTTTCCAAAAACAACAACATTCTTGCCTTCCTCAGCCAGAGCAATTGCCAGTTCCGATCCATACCCCAGACCCTTTTAAGTAACAAATTAATTTCAATCAGCCATAATAAGCTGTAATTCTAAAGATTTTACTTGGTTTTTATAATATTTGAGTTTCTGGTTTTGGTACCCTTTTTGTTCATTAATAAAAACTGATTCATCATAAATCTAGCTTCTCTTTCACAATTTTGTAAAATATTCGAGCTAATTTATGTGCTGTTGCAGTAATTGCTTTAGGGGCTCCGCTACGTGATTTTATTTTCCGATAAAAGTCACCAAGGTACGATTTACTGTGACTCAATGATAGAGCGGAAAGGCGAAAGGCTTGGGCAGCTTTATTACTCGTTTTTTTCGTCCGGGAGGATAATATTCGTCCTCCACTGATTTTGTTTTGTGGCGATAAACCAAGCCAAGAACAAAAGTGTTTTACCGTTGGGAATTTATCCAAATTTGAGCCAATTTCACTGAACAAGGTCTGGGCAGTAACGACACTGATACCGTCGACACGAGTAAGATCAGTTCCAAAAATTCTATACATATGCCCTTGAAGGTCAAATAAAGGAGAATTACCAGCCTTGCGCTGTTTTGGTCCGAGTGTAGGTAATGAATCCGAATTCTCCTGATCAATAGTAGTTTTGGATTCAAAGTCCTTTAATCTTTTTTCGATCTCTTTATCGCAGTCATAAATCTGTTGATGGCAAAACTGATAACTCTCTAATGATTGCCGCAGGGTAAAAAGGTGTTCTTCGCGATAATGACCGGTCAAAGATTTTATAATCGTTTTTTTAGACGCTTTGATTTTATTATTTTTGAGTTCTGCAAGCTTTTTTGGATTGTGATTTCCACTCAAGATCGAGTTGATAATTTTTAAGCCTGTTACACCTGTAATGTCAGAGATAACATTGTGAAGATGGATATTCATTCGTGTGAGGGCTTTTTGCATGTGTTGAACAGGCTAGACGCTGCCTTGATCAAAGAGTCTCTGTGACGCAAAAGGGATCTAATAACAACGACACTATCCTCTGGAATATAGGAGCTATCGAGAAGCCCTACAGTATGGAGATATTGTAGCCACTGGGAGTCTTTGACATCTGTTTTGCGTCCTGGAACATTTTTAACATGTCTGGCATTGACCAAGTACTGCTCAAAACCATAACTCTCGAACAGTTGATAAATCGGAATCCAGTATACGCCTGTGGATTCCATAGCTATAGATTCAACATTATGTTCTTTCATCCATTTCGCAGCTTCATGAAGATCGTCGGTAAAACAATCAAAACGTCGGACAGAGTTTTCACAGCACTCTTCAGGAATGGCAATATAGATTTCTTTCGCTCCGATATCAATCCCTGCAGCGTTAAGATGAATTGTTCTCATTGGTTTTGTTTGGTTTTTCTTTTTCATAGTCAAGCCAAGTTAGAGACGATGGCTGGATCGTGAGTTTGATAGTAATCTTTTAAGCGGAATAAAGAGCTGAATTTAAGCTACAACTCTTTTTACCAATATTTTGACCACAGGATACAGAACCACGCTGAATAACGGGTTTCCATCAGTATGATGGATAACACCAATATACGTTCAGCCTACTTCACATCGTCAGATTTAAATGTGAGGATTGCTGAATTCACGGACTTTGCCAAGTCCATGTTACTTTCCATTTTGGGCGGACTCGCCTGTTGGAACGCTGAATAATTACATTTTTCCCAATGTCGGCCTTATTTTAGTGCATCCAGATGTGACATCTTTATTTTTCTTCATATCGTTTTTCAAAAGTTTCTCCTTTATAGTGGCTTCGTTCGAGATTGCCCGCCTCTTCCCAAAGTATCTCAGGCCTGATTCTAAGCTTATTGCTCATAGCGTTAACTATCTCATTTTCCAACTCAGCCAGTTTATCACCACCTATACCCTCGGCATGTTCTACACGTATTTTCAACGGTGGTACCACTCTTGGTGGTTTTTCATCAAGTACGATGCGCAACTCACCAGTCACACGTGGAAGAAAACTATTTATTACGCCTTTGATATGACCGGGATATACCATAACTCCCTTGACTTTAAGCATATCGTCCGCCCTGCCGATAACTTTGTAACGGAATCCACTTCGTCCGCAAGGACAAGGGTCGGTAAAAACCTGATGGATATCCCCGAGGCTTTGACGAATCAGCATCATTCCATCTCCCTCCAAAGTAGTAAAGACGGCTTCACCTTGAACTCCATTTTCTATGGGGATTGGATTCTTGGTATCAGGATCCACTAATTCGTAATAACACAGGTCATCTCCCATCCAATGCATACCCTGGTATTCATCATGATCACAGGAAAATCCAAATCCCGCGCCCGCATCGAATATTTTGCATTTATAGGCATTTTCCAGTTTGGCTTTTACTTCCGGGATACCAGCACCTGGCTCACCACCACAAATCAGCGCTTTGAATCCAAGTTCACCGACCGGCTTACCCAGAACCTTTGGCGCTTGTTCAATCAGGTATTCCGCCAGAGATGGCGTTCCCATATAAACCGTACCCTGAAAAAGACTCTGGATCATCAAGATGCGCTCACTTTTGGCTTCTGCTCCCACCGGCAACATCATGCACCCGAGCTTCTGTATACCCATCATACTTGGAACCCCCGCTAATACCATGGACAAAGCGAAACTATACAATATGCGGTCGTTCCGACGAATTCCAGCTCGCCATGCTCCTCGGACCATGCTCTCTCCCCATAAATTCTCTATATCGAATTTGGTCAGAGGGTAGGGCGTTGGAACCCCGGTTGTACCGGTTGTTGTTCCCATATAATCGAGATCATCAACACTGATGGGCATAATCTGATCCAGGACTTTGAGAAAATCTCCACCAAACTCAACAACAAGAGCCCGTAGGGACTCCTTATTGAACAGGGATACCTTATCCTTAAACTCTTCCATGCTGCCTAATGATTCCGGATCAAGCTTACGTTCTTTCATCATTTTGGAATAAAAAGGGGCATTTGCCTTTAACCGAGTCAGCAACTTCTTTAGTTTATTCAACTGTAGTTTTTTGATTTCAGGAGTATTGAACAACGGTTCAATATCCATATTCCAATAAGGACGTTCTTTATCCATGGTGACTCCTTTGGGGAAATTATGAAAAAAATCTCTTCTGATTGATATGTATCGAGAATTCAAAAACGTACAATATACTTGGCAGAGTTTTTAATTCCAACCATCTTAATTTCCGTTAGATTCGCTACAACTTCTGGAAACTCCATTACATGTAATCATACATAATGGCATTTCAATACTTGATTTTGCAAAACTCACACCATTATTACCGTAAATGTAAAATACTGATATATATGCCAAAACGTGAAATTTTGGAGGAGCCTTACTGCAGACTGTTTTCATAAAAACACTAAATGTCTTTATTGAAACAAATACTGTTTCGGCAGGGACTTCTTGCTCGAAGGGTTTTCCCCATGGGGTGAAAAAAGAAACCATCTGAATCCAGTGCAGTCAAATCGATTTCAAAGCTTAATGGTTTACAGCACAGATACGAGTGGAAACAAGTAGCATAATCCAGTTATTCCTGGTCGGTTCATTTCTGCGTCTTCGTTATATCACGAGGGATAGTTGTGCCATCTGTTGGAATTTGCTCCCGCTTTTCATCCAAAACTTACGAAATATTCCCTCAAAAAACACAATTTGAGTTACCTCTTTCAATTTATCGGCAGGAAAATGTCTCTATTTTCGGCTCGATGCTATTTTGACGATACACAATTCCATTTCACACTGACCCGGTACAAATGCTTGTATACTTGACACTCATGGGTGGTTACTAACTTTTATTCTACAGGGGGGTTGACTTAATTAAAATACTCTAATACTAATATACATTCACAGTATTGAAGTACTGTTCTCGTATCTTGTCAGATAATTCAGTTGTCACCAAGCCGATTACATTTTTCAGGTGGAACCATAAATCTAAAGATGAATGCTTATAATATCAATTACATTGAAAAGAAAGTAATTGGTTGAAGATGGAATAAAATATTTTACAGGTCAAAATTATGGATGAAAGAGAAAAACGCATTTTTAAAAGCGCCAGAGAACTGTTTTTTAGATACGGATTTAAAAAGACCAGTCTCGATGAAATTATCAGCCATGCAAAAGTTGGAAAAGGAGCGATATATGAGTTTTTCAAAAATAAAGAGAAATTGTTTAAGTCTGTTGTAATAAAAGAATATGATAACTTATTCAACAGCCTAAACGAATTGATGGCTTCCGAAATCGATCCTGGTGAGAAGCTATTAATGTATGTTTACGCAAGAATTAAATACATTAAAGAGGTAATCGTTACACAAATTGCAGTTCGTGAAGTATTTGAGGAGTTAAAATCCACATATGACCAAATGTTTCCTATAAACATTAAAGAGGTGGAGATCCTTGGTAGTATTCTTGAACATGGGCAACGAAATAATATATTTAGGTTAGGAAATACTGAGGAATACGCAAAATTGATCTCGGAAATTATTCAGAGGTTCGAGATGTCGTGGATTAAAATGAAATCTAAAGAAGCTGAAAAGAAAATAGAATCGTTATTTAGACTTTTATTGGATGGTCTACTTGTTTGAAATACTTTGATTACTCTGGCAGATAGAAGTCATGAATTACGGCCTCATAATTTTTCAAAAATGAAGTAAGGATCACCGTTTAAAAACCTAATGCCAGTCTTTTCTGAAACTCTTAAGGTAACATGCTGCAATATTTAAGTTTATTTAGGATTGAAATATATCAGTTTGTTCTGTTTTTCACCCTCTATTCTTTTGCTGGATGGGTAATTGAGGTTATTTACAGATCAATTGCGCAGAAAAGATTTATCAATGCAGGGTTTCTTTTTGGAACCTTCGTACCTGTTTATGGTTTGGCCGCATGTTCAATAATTGCCTTAAGTCATGTTTTAAAGGATGAAAGTATTTATGTTCAAATATTTGTGTATGGAACGCTACCTACTGTGATTGAATTTTTCGTTGGCATACTGAGCGAAGTACTGTTTGGCTTAAAACTTTGGGATTATTCTGAAAATAAGTTTAATCTGATGGGTAGGATCTGCTTATCATTCTCTACGGGTTGGGCAATTCTTACCCTGGTTATGATCACTGTAGTTCATCCGGTTGTTTATAGATGGGTCGGTATATTTGATGAAAAGACAATGGCGATTACATCGGCTTTAATTGTTATCTATTTCACGGTTGATTTTGTGTTTTCCATGCTGCATTTAAAAGACTTTTCCCGAAGGATATCCTATTTGGTTTCAGACTATTTTTCACTTACCCATGCTGAGATTGAAAGGATATTAGGCTCATTTAACAGAATACTGGAGGCTTTCCCTGATCTTAATAAACAGCTTAACGAAGAAATTAATACGGTCTTAAAAAGACGGGTTGATATCTTCTTCAACACAATAAACCTTAAAATAAATGGAATAGTACAGGACCGAAAACCGGAAGAGAAAGAGTATGACGAAATTGCGAAGGATATACTCGATAATCCTAACTTTTTAAAGTTACAGAACTATTATCATCACGACTCATCCATTTTGGATCATGTAAAAAAAGTATCTTACCTCTCATACAGGATCGCAAAATATTTGAAACTCGATTATCGGTCCGCAATCAGGGGGGCCCTGTTACATGACTTTTTTCTCTATGACTGGAGAGATCACCATGAGCCCGAATTGGCAAAAGAGAAACTTCATGGATTTGCACATCCAAAAATAGCCTTAAAAAACTCAGAAGAGAATTTCAGTATCAATGAGATAGAAAAAGATATCATAATAAAGCATATGTGGCCCCTTACGCTTCGTCCTCCGAGATACAGGGAATCCTTTGTCGTGACATTCGCAGATAAATATGTCTCATCCAGGGAATTTATTAATAAATATAAAAAGAAGATCAAGTGATATCACAATCACAATTATGAGGGACTTGGCCGTAGCCTTTGAGGAGGCTGCATTTTCTGCTCAGTCACACAAGTATTGCCCGTGGAAAACTTTTCTGAGGCAAATTTGTTTTTTTTAACTAACAACAGGCCCAAACACCATTTCGGTAAAATATTTCAGGAGTTTTCATGATGGCTAGATTTTCAGAGTTTGTGGTCAGATTTAATAAGGACATAATACTGGTAACTCTTTGTATAACATTGATGTTTGGTTTTTTTTGAAGGACTTGATGATAAATGCGGACATTATAAGCTATTTCCCCAGGAGTGATCCTGCAGTAGACCTGTTCAACCAGATTGGAGAGAACTATGGAGGCAACTCATTAGCAATTATCGCAATCGGAACGGATGATATTTTCAATGCGGATACAATTGCGACTATCTATGATTTAACAACAAGGACCGCAGTTTTAGGAAATAGAAAAACTTGATAGAAAACTTTTCCCAAAAGATCTGGTTGCAGGTTAATTGGGAAAATATAAACGAAATATTGATCATATTCTGTGGCATTACCCACTCATATAAGTACAGAAAATAGTATCGGCAAACCAAAACCGTTATCCAACCCTATATCTGTTGATGTGGTCTGTAATCCACTAATCATACCAAATAAAGGTATTCAACCTTTTTCAATCTGGTAAACCAATATGAATAAAGGATCAGAATGACAGTAATATTTAACAACTTCCGTGGAGTTATTTCGACAACTTATCTGGGCATAAATACTCTATTCTGGGTATCACCCTTGTTTATCGTTACTTTTTTCAGGCTGATAATACCTTTTAAAAAATGGGGCATGTTTTGCGGCAGAATTGCCGTATTGATCGCTGAAAACTGGGTCTATTTTAATAACATAGGATTATTAGTGACTCGAAATATGGAATTCGAACTGGAAGGTATTGAAGAACTGGACCGGAAAGGATCGTATTTGGTGATTTCCAATCACCAATCCTGGATAGATATTCCGGTCCTTCAAAAGGTGTTTTACCATAAAATACCTTTTTTAAAATTTTTCTTAAAAAAAGAGCTCATCTGGGTCCCTTTTTTAGGTCAAGCTTGGTGGGCATTGGATTTTCCGTTTATGAAGCGATATTCACCTTCATTTCTGAAAAAAAATCCCCACTTAAAAGGGAAGGATTTCGAAATAACCAAAAAAGCCTGTGAAAAATTTAAAGATATGCCGGTCTCGGTGATGAATTTCATTGAAGGGACGCGATTTCGAAATGAAAAACATAAAAGACAAAAGTCTCCTTATAAAAACCTGTTAAGGCCGAAAGCCCATGGAATAAGCCTTGTTTTATCTACAATGGGGGATCAATTGGACTATATTTTGGATGTCACAATCTCTTATCCGTATGGGACCCAAGAGATTTGGTCCTTCCTCTGTGGTGATGTCAATAAAGTCCGGGTAAAGGTTCAAAAAATTCCAATATCAGGTGATATCCTATGTAACTATTCAGAAGACAGAGAAGACAGAATTAGGTTTCAAAAATGGTTGAATGGCCTCTGGGAAAAAAAGGACGAATATCTGGAAGGATTAAAAACCTAAGGAGGCCTTGATTCGCTTAAAATCAAATAATGCGGGCAGAAGTGCCGGATAAAATCAATTCATTTTTCACATCAATTCCATCCTTTTTGTCAAACCAAAAACATAAGTAAAACCAGATGTACAGATAAGAGCGAATCCTGCGATCAATTGCCAGCCCCAAAAATTTCCGGAACGGTCGGCAAGCTGTTTAACAAAACCGGCACTAGCATCGTTCGCCATTCCTTCTCCCTTGAAGGCCCAGTGGTCCTGGGCGCTGGTGTCCAGCCCCATGATTACGGCCTTTTCGATATTGGCGTCATCCATATGCTGGATCATGCCCTCGATATCTTTGGGAAAATTTCCGGCTTCACCCGAAAATGTTTGGCTTAGGTTTGCGGTGAGTAACCTGAAAATCGGATAAAGCGTACACTATTTGCTTTCTATTTTAATAGCACAATAGTGTTAGCAAGCTGTCATTGTATAGATCTTTCTAGTCTTTTCACCATAGACCGTATCCATTTATAGGCGTAAATATCGCCTTTG
>JAHJRE010000030.1 GCA_018831055.1 Bacteroidota bacterium | reverse complement strand
TGAGTGATGAGTGATGAGTTGTCGCTTGCAACCTGTCGCCTGTAACTTTGTGTTAATGATTCCCGATACTCATATTATTTTTTGTTGATCAGAGCAATTCCGACCTGAAAGCATCCAAACGTATGAATATAAAAAGGAGAATTGTGAAAGCCCATAAGGATGACCCTCCGTAACTAAAGAACGGCAATGGTATGCCAATCACAGGCACCAATCCAATGGTCATGCCTATGTTTACTGTGAAGTGGAATAACAACACCGATAATACACCGTATCCATAGATTCTGGAAAACTTTGACTTTTGCCTTTCCGCTAAATTGATCAATCTGATCAATAATAAAAGGAAGAGAGATAAAATCACAAAACTACCGGCAAACCCCAGTTCTTCTCCAACTGTACAAAAAATAAAATCTGTATCCTGTTCCGGAACAAAATCGTATTTGGTCTGTGTTCCTTCAAGATATCCTTTGCCCCAAAATCCCCCGGAACCAATGGCGATTTTTGATTGATGTACATTGTAACCGGCACCTTTAACATCAAGCTCCTTTCCGATGACAACATTGATCCTTTTTTGCTGATATGGAGATAAATAGTGCTCAAATGAATAATCAACCAGGAATGAAAATCCCGCACATAAGGAAGCAAAAAGGATTATTTTCAGAATATTTGAAAAGGTTCGTTTAATAAAGAAAAGCGATAAAACGGCAATGAATGCTAATCCAATAAAAATATATAACATGCTGATGAACAGGGTCGTAATTGTAAGGATAAATATTACAACACCGGTGATTACCAGACGGGCTGATAAACCGTCGCGGTACAGAACAAGGAAAAATGATAGAAAAACAAGCGCCGATCCTGTATCGTTTTGAAGAAAGATTAGTGCTGCCGGTAAGGCAATTATTGTTATAGCTGTTAAGAGATGTTTGAACTTCCGGATATTTGTATTGAAATCACTGAGATATCGAGCTAATGCCAAAGCTGTTAGAAACTTGGCGAATTCGGATGGCTGTAGCCCGAAAGATCCTATATGAAACCATGATTTAGCACCAGACACTTCTCTTCCGAAAAATAAAACCAATAGTAGGATTAACATTCCGATTGCGTAAAAAACATAAGAGAAAGCGTTAATGAACTTAACATCCAGAAATAAAACAATAAAAATTATAATCACAGAAGCAAATATCCAAAGCAATTGTTTGCCATAGCGTTGAGAAATATCGAAAATGCTGCTGTATTCATCATTGTAAACCGCTGAATATATATTGAGCCAGCCAAAAAAGACCAAAAAGAAGTACAGAATGATTGTAATCCAGTCGAGATTGGCAAATATGTTTGTCTGTCTTCTCATTTCCTGTTCAGTAGATTTGAATTCAAGAGCCTATCTTCTATCCAGACTCTTTTTATCTCACCAGTTAAATATTTTTCGATCATCAAGCTGGCTATAGGAGCAGCCCATGTAGAACCGAATCCGGAGTTTTCAACGATAACAGCAAGAGCAATCTTAGGATTTTCCCTGGGTGCAAATGCAATAAAAGTCGAGTGATCTTTGCCATGTGGATTTTCTACCGTTCCGGTTTTTCCGCAAATCTTTATATCCGGGATGTTTACCCAGTGAGCGGTTCCATATGGTGCATCTACTACGTCATTCATTGCAGCAACTATTGGAGAGAAATATTGCATATCAATGTTGGCTGTTTTCTGCCTGAATTGAACACGGTTTGGACCTTCTGTCCCATATATATTTCGGAGGAGATGAGGTGGGAAATAGTATCCCCAGTTAGCCACAATGCATGCGAAGTTAGCCATTTGTAAGGGAGTTACAAGAATTTCTCCCTGGCCTATGGATAGCGATCGAATCGTCAAAGCTGTCCAATGGTTCTCACCATAAACATTATCATAATATTCAGCAGGTGAAATATTTCCGCTTAATTCAAATGGAATGTCTGTGTTAAATTTGGTGCCAAATCCTGCCTTAATAGCATATTTTCTCCATTGTGTATATGCTTCTTTTGTTGTCGAATAATTGGGGTTGGTAATTATACTGCGGAAAGTCTTCCAAAAAAATGGATTACAGGAGTGCATAATCGCATCATGAAGCTCCAGTGGAGTGACATGATGATGGGAACATCGGATTGGCCTGGTTTCTGGCCCCTGGCAATCATATCGAGTTTCAGGTGTTAACACATTTTCCTGCAAGGCAATCAATGCATTGAGAATTTTAAATGTGGATCCTGGAGAGTATGTGCCCATTATCGCTCTGTTCATTAATGGGTTTAAACTGTCGGAAGCTAAGGCTGCGTAATTGATGCTACGTATTCTTCCAACAAGTAGGTTCGGGTCGTAGGATGGACTTGTTACAAGGGCCAGGATTTCTCCACTTGAGGGTTCTATGGCTACTATACTGCCTATCTTGTTTTCCATCAGCATTTCACCATATTGCTGAAGTTCTGAATCTATAGTGATCTGTATATTCGATCCTGGAACTGACACTGTATCCAGTGAACCATCCATGAACTTTCCTTTTTCCCTGTTGTGAACGTCCACAACCTTGACACTTACACCCTTTTGACCTCTTAGAAGAGATTCGTACGATTTTTCGATTCCACTCTTACCAATATAATCGCCTAACTGATAATAATCGTCCCTGTCAATTTCCTTTTGGGTTACTTCACCTACATATCCCAAAGTATGTGCTGCAATGCTTCCTGTATATTTTCGTAATGTTCTAGCCTGAACGAAAAATCCCTCGTATTTAAATAACTTTTCTGCAAGATAAGCATAGTCTTGCCGCGATATCTGCTCAAGAAACAAAGATGGTTTGAAACGGCTGTATTTTTTTGCCTTTTGTAGTCTGTTCCTGAAATCGCTAAGAGATATTTTAATTATGTTGCATAATTCCAGGGTGTCAAATGTAGATAACTGCCCGGGTATAACCATAAGGTCATATGCAGGTTCATTGTAAACTAAAAGATTGCCGTTGCGATCATAAATCAACCCCCTGGGGGGATAATCGGTCATATATCTCAATACATTGTTCTCAGCAGAAAGCTTGTAAGAGTTTTTGGGTACTTGTAAAATGAATAAACGAACAATGAAAGAAAGCCCAATAATAATAATAAGGCCTTTGATAACATACTGCCTGGAAGTATAGCTCTTAACTTTCATGGATCATTGCCGGTATTTATGCAATTGCAAAGATAAACCATCGGGAAATAAGATTACCGCAGTCCTGAATGACCAAATCCGCCCTCTCCCCTCTTTGTTTCATTTAAAACCATTACTTCCGTTAACCGAACGCGGGTGTAACTTGAAATTATCATTTGGGCTATGCGATCGCCGCTGTTTATTGTAAATGGTTCCTGTGACAGGTTTATTAATATTATTTTTATTTCGCCACGGTAATCAGCATCAATGGTACCTGGTGTATTAACCAGAGTAATTCCATGTTTGATGGCAAGCCCGCTTCTTGGGCGGATCTGTGCTTCATAACCGGAGGGAAGCTCAATAAATAGGCCAGTAGGAATCAGATTCCGTTCAAAAGGTTGTAATGTTAACGGATTTTCAAGATTCGCCCTTAAATCCATTCCGGCTGAATGTTCTGTTTCATAAGAAGGTAAAGGATTCTTCGATTTGTTAACAATATTGATCTTCATTAAGCTTGATTTATATTAAACGTTTTGTAAAATTTTTTCTTTCAAATATAAAAATGATTAAAAGGAAAGAAAAGAAAAGTATGGTGTTTATAATTAATTGACCTTCTGATGGCTCAGGAAATATTATCCTGCTGATAAAATAAAGGGTAATCGCTGAAATGGAATAGAGAGAAATGTGAAGGTAATCATAAGGAATGGGATAGAATTTTCTGCTAAGGAGGAACGAGAAAACAACCATAAATAGATTACAGAAAAAATGAGCCCAGGCTGCCCCGATATAACCCATTCCTGGAACAAGTACAAAATTGAGGATTATGGTTATTAATCCTCCCGAAATTGCTATGAGAGCTCCGAATTTAGTTTTATCGGTAAGTTTATACCAGATGGATAAATTAAATAGAACTCCCAGAAAAAGATTTGCTAGCAATACAACTGGAACTATACTTAACCCGCTACGATAGCTTTTATCAATAAATAGTTTGAAAATATCAAGATATAGTGTCACCAGCAAAAAAATAGTCAGGCAAAATATGATGAAATACTTCATCGTAAGTGCATATAAGTACCCGGAATTTTTATCCTTAGCATGCGAAAAAAAGAAGGGTTCGGCGGCATAACGAAACATTTGAATGAAAATGGTCATTAATACAGCAAGTTTAAAATTCGCTCCATATATACCCAGTTGAGCCATAATATAATTATGAGGGTCCGATGTACCAGGAGGTATGCTAACAAGATACTTAAAAAGCAGTTTATCAGAAACCTCGTTTATCATTCCCGCTAAGCCAACAATAAGCAATGGTAATGAGTAAAGAAGCATTTTCCTGATAAGAGCTATTTGAAATATTATTTTAGCTTTAAAAATTTCGGGTAATAGAAGTAAAAATGTTACTGCTGTGGCAATTAGATTTGATAAAAACGCATATCCTACACCAAAAGAAGGATCATAAATAAAGGTGATTATTGATGACGGATTATTTGAATAATAATGTGGACAAATAATCAGGAAACAAAAGTTAAACAAAATATTTACGGAAATATTTATGATTTTGATGTAAGCAAACCGGAAAGCTTTATTTTCAAGTCTCAACTTGGAAAATGGGATTGCAAGAAATGAGTCAAGCCCTATAATTATTGCCATAATTGATATGTACTCCGGATGATCAGGATAATTCATGTATTGTGAAATAGGTCCGGAGAACAGTAAAACCAGGAATATGAAAATAGATGAAGTTATGCCTAGCAAACTTATTGAAGTTGAAAATATTTCTGATTTGTTCTCTGAATTTCCTGCAAATCGGAAATACGTAGTCTCCATCCCATATGTCATTAACACGAATAGAAATGCAGTATAAGCATATAATTCAGTAATGATTCCATAGTCACTTGTGATAAAAATTCTTGTGTAAAAGGGTGTGAGTAATAAATAATTAAGAAGTCGTGGTATGATCGTGCCGAGTCCGTAAACAATCGTCTGTCCGGCAAGAATTCTTAGAGGTTTCAATGGTTATAGGTTTATTGCAAAGATAAACGATTTATTCAGCCATTGAAAAATCCTAAGGATCTTGTAATAATGCTAATAATTACAAATCAGGAACATGATTTAAATGAGGGAAGTTTTGAATTATTATATAGCAGGATTTACGGGTAATTCGATGGTAAACGTTGTTCCCTTATCCGGTCTGGAATTAAAGGAAATGGCTCCCTTATAATAATCGATGATACTTTTTACCATAGCTAAACCCAATCCCATTCCTCCTGACTTTGTTGTGAAATTTGGCTGAAAAATTTTGTGAGATATTTCGGAAGGTATACCCGGTCCATTATCGCTAATTTGAATAATTATTGATGTGGGTGTCAGGTATAATTTGATGATTATTTGACCGTCGATTTTATCCGATAAAGCCTGGACAGAGTTTTGAATCAAATTGGTAAAGACTCTGGAAAATAGTTTTTTATCTCCTGTAAAAATGCAATTGGGTTCGACCTTACAAGCAATACTTGTATTTTGTATTGAGCTGTCTTTGAAAAGATCTGCTGTCTGTAACAATACTGAAGAAAGATTAAATTCTTCGTTTTTCGGTTCCGGTAGATTATAAAGATTGGAAAATTGCACTGCAATATATGACAGAGAATCGATTTGTTCAGTAATTGTATCGGTAAAACGTTTTAATCTATCTGGAAAATCGGGGGATTTGTCGTTCCATGATTTTAAAAGTGCCTGAACACTTAATTTCATGGGAGTGAGTGGATTTTTAATTTCATGTGCCACCTGTCGTGCCATTTCCCTCCATGCGTTTTCTCTTTCCGATTGAGCTAAAAATAAAGCATTTTTCTCCAATTCGTCGACCATTCGGTTATATTCTGCTACAAGTGTTCCAATCTCATCCTTTGCTGACCATACTATCTTTTCATTCTCATTTTTCAACGAAAGTTGTGCTAATTTGGTTTTCAACAATTGAAGAGGTCGTGTCACATATCTTGATACAAGCAGGGAGATAAGCATAGACAAAATGATAAATAGAATATATATGTTAATATAGGTAGAAAGAAAAGATGATATCTCACTACGTAATTCCGTTTGTCTGGCAAAATATGGTAGGTTTACAATGGCAGAGATCTCGTTATTTGAATTTCTGAAAGGAACATAAGCTGATAGATAATCATAGTGACCTATGCATTCATGTTGAATGTGAAGTATTTTGTTTTCAAAGAAAATAGCTCTGTATGCACCTGGATCCATTAGCTCTGAAGTTAGGCCCTTGCTGAAGATACCAGGTCTAGATGTAGCTAAGAGATTTCCTGATAAATCATAAAGATTTATATCAGAAAAGAAAACCTGAGAAAATTTTGTAAGTAGTGTCGAAAGATAATCAGAAAGAGAATCTGTTAAAACAGGTTCAGATGAGAGCTTATGTTCCAGTTCCGTTAAAACAGAAAATGTTTTCTCCTCAAGAATGTCATGATTTTTATCATTATTGAAACGGATAATGAAAGTTATAGATATTGCGCCTATGAATAAGAAAACAAAAATAAGAAGGATTATGATCATAACCTGAAAGCGATTACGAAGGTTTATCCCGTTAAACGAGCCCGATGGAATGATGTTAAATATTGTAACAAATATGAGTACAATAATAGAAATAGTCAGAAAAAGAAAGGAAAAGGGAGAAATTTTATCAAGAAAAGTAGGCTTCTCTTTACTCAAAAGAATAACATTTTGATCTGCTAATTCAAAATAGTAATGTATGTTACCATCATATTCGAAACTGGAGTTGGATAAATTCACGGGAGTTAACTTATGCCTGTAAGATACATTTCCGAATTTATAAAAGAGATTGTTTTGATAATAGCGCGCATAAGAATAATCTGAAAGATCAGGATACGATATATTCCCTTCTTCTACAAGTAATTCAGGATAACCCAGGCCTTCATCAGGATAGGAATTGTAATAGGCTTCCGCATAAATCGTGAAAGTAGAAATGCTGTCATTTACCATTATGATATATGGCAATTTTACCAGGTAGCTGTATGTATGACTGATATGGTAGCGAAAAAGAAAAGATGAAGGTGTTGTATCACAATAATTTAAGATTTGAGACAGAAAGTAATCTTCACACAATATTAAATAGTTATCTGGTTGAATGTTTAAAATATTGCCTTGGTTACAAATGGTAAGGAAAACATTATAACCAGGGAAGATTTTATCAAAATAGTTGTATTTCAGATAATTATTTATAATATCCTGATTTGTCGATTTATACTGTGCTAAATAGTTTTTAATAATAGTGTCTTTGGTAATATTGTCTTCAAAAGTTAGAAAAGTATACTCAGTCACTGGATCAGATGTTCGGGAGAGCTGTAGCGCTAAAATAGACCGGTATTGTGATTCTTTTTCTATTGTTGATTTTCTCAGAAGAAAGGAAGAAACAGCTGAAAAGAATATAATTAGTATAGTGACAGATAGGATTGAATGATACGTTTTAAGGTATTTTTTAATGAATAGTAAAAGAAAAATGAAAATTACTGGTATGATCGTTAATTCATAACTTTTTGAACGCAGATAAACAAATACCAGGAATAGCAGGGCAGCACTAAAGAACGAAAGGAAAAACCTTGGAGGATTATTTGCAAACAAGGGAAATAATTTGTCAAATAATTTATATGATATCAATGTGTAAGAAACTAAAACTAGTATTAAAGATATGATACTCAGATATGCTGGAAAACTTAAAGAAACAACATTGGTTAAATCCATTGAAAAGTTTGAATCCAGGATAAGGCTTTGTACTAAAAGATGTATTAATTTGAAGAAGATGAAAAAGTGGAGAAAGATGCTAAATGAAGTAAAAATCGAATAGGATCCATTATGGTTTTTTATGATCAAGGAGAATCTGGAAAAGATGGTATATGATATTGCAAAAATTGTAATTGAGTTTAGAACAAGATCGCCTATAGAGTTAAAGAACACAGTAGAGCCATAGAAAAAAGGCGTAAAGAAATCTGATTCGAATAAATGAGATGGAAATCTAATATAATAGACAAAAATTCTAAGCAACAAGATGTCGATTATTAGAAAAATCGTGGAAAGCATGGGAAATTTTAGTGATAGTGGTATTCTTTGATAAATGTGGTATATAAGAATAAGAAGTAATGAAAATATCAGCAGGAAGAGTAAGAACAACGTTCTCAAGCTGGATGATGAAAAATTTGATATAGGAGTTTCTTCGGGTGTGATGGATTTGAAAACAAACGGTGATTGTTGAAGAGAATCCGGAATATGCTCCAATCTTATACCAGGACTCAAGTCATATGCAGGATTGAAACTATTTACCAGATGTGAATTATTATAAGGATAAGAATAGCGGATCAGGTTTAAACCAATCAGCTTGTATGGACCATTAACGAGAGAAATAGCCTGGTAGTAAGCATTCGGCAATCTGAGTATAACAGTTTCATTTTCAGGAAGATTATAATCGGTAGGATTAACCGAATTGTTGGTCCAAAAGATAAGAGAATCGTTTCTGTAAAGAAAGAACAATAATGAAGGATGTGTATTATCTATTGTAACAATAAAATCGTCTGTAGCAAATGATAAACTATCTGGATGTTTAATTAATCTATTGGAATATTCTTCAAGAAGTTTTTGTTGATTACTATATACCTGTTCAAAGTGATATAGTGTTTTTTTACAGGAAAGGTTACTGGAAAACTTATAGTAAAGGAAAAGAAAAATAATTGTAATTATCAAAATCAGTAGAGAAATGAACAATATTTTGTTTTGAAATAACCTCATTGTTATAATGATTTGAAATTCAGACTACTAATATTATGCCAAAAGAAGCCTATATTTTAATGATCGCTATAAAGTTAGGGTTTTATATTATAAGAGGTATAAGTTGCAACAGCGGGCCTGGAATTAGTTTTTTTGAGTAGCAGGATTGAATAAGGAAAAGTAGCAGGTTACACGATCCAGATTACAGGAAAAGAGTGAGCTGATTATCTGAAAGAATGAAAAAATTGTATTGTTTTTCGGTTTTATATTGTAGGCAAGATTTTAATAAAAATGGTTCGTGATCTTGCAACCTGCAACCTGTAACCTGTAACAATTTGTTTTCCCTTACCGACACAAAGACGGATTACTGTTTTTGAAGAATTACCAAAATAGAGGAATAATTTTTATGATTAAAAAATGCAAGAGAATTGGATATCAAACCAATAATAGGTGAGCGAAGATATTTAATTCGGCTATTAAGGTATTTTTCACTAAGGAGGCTTACATAAAAGGAATCGAAGATCATGCCTTTTGATTGTATGATTTTGAAGCCCTCTTTTTCGCAAAACCTGGTGAGAGTGTTAAGGTTGAAATGATATAAATGCCTGGGAACGTCTAAAGCTGCCCAAAATGATTTATAAAATCTTGCATCGTAGGAATTGACATTTGGGACTGCAATAAACAGGCATCCTTTATCCTTTAAAATATTTCTGAAAGTAGAAAGCAATGAGGCTGGATTTTCAACATGTTCTAAAACATGCCAAAGTGTTATGGTATCAATAGATGTAGGAGGTAAATCCATTAATTTATCAGGATGTTGGATATCAATTCCGTATTTCTTGAACGAAGCTTCACGGGCAATTTTAGAAGAATCATAGCCCATGGCTTTCCAACCATATGATAAGGCATAATTTACTAGGTCTCCTGATCCACATCCATAATCAATGAGTGTTTTCCCATCGGAATGCTTTTTAATAAGTTGAAATTTCTTCTTAAGAGAGTATTTTTTGACAATTGCATATAGAGAATTAACGAATCCTTGAGTATCATCAGAATGAGAAACATAATCTTTTGATACGTAATATGAATTCATTGAAGAACTATCGGGAAAAGGATTTGTTCTGATAAGACCACAGTGAGAACATTGAACAAGATCAAATGATTCATGTGTTAAAAAGTAATCTTTGGTGGATATGTAATGAGTAACATCTTTTTTGCCACACATTGTACATATTGAGGTTGTGGTATAATTATCCTGTTTCACGTGGAACATTTTTAGCGACCTAAGTAGACCAATAAAACGGAAATATCAGAAGGAGATACACCGCTTATCCTTGATGCCTGACCAATGGTTCTGGGTTTTATTTTGCTGAGTTTCTCCCTTGCCTCAAACGACAAAGATTCGAGTGAAAAGTAATCAAAATCGGATTTAAGTTCTATATCATCCAGGCGAATAAGTTTATCTGCCATTTCCTGTTCTTTTCGGATATAGCTGTTGTATTTTATGAGAATTTCCGCTTCTTCAATGCTTTCAGCATCGTTGTTTATTGCTTTGGTAAGAAAGGAATTCAGGGCTGGGATATGTTTTCTGAGTTTTTCAAAAGAAATAAAAGGCCTGACAAGAAGCTGTGAAATTTTAATTTTTTGCTTTAGAACCGATGTTTCATTGTTTTCAAGCAAAGGATTTATGTCTGATGGATCAATGCTGGTTTTTCGGCAAAAGTCGATTATATCTTCAATATAGCCTGATTTAACGTTAACCCTTTCCATTCTTTCTTTCGAAGCAAGCTGAATTTTATGTGCGATCGGAGTTAGCCTTAGGTCCGCATTATCCTGACGTAAAAGGATGCGATATTCTGCCCTGGAAGTAAACATTCTGTATGGTTCATCAACACCTTTTGTTATAAGATCGTCGATAAGAACGCCTATGTAAGCGTCGGATCTGTTTAATAAGAAGGCTGAATGACTATATAGTTTTTGATGGGCATTGATACCGGCAATTAGACCCTGGGCTGCTGCTTCTTCATAGCCGGTTGTTCCATTGATCTGACCGGCAAAATAGAGATTTTCAATAATTTTTGTTTCTAACGTATAATGTAGCTGCGTTGGTGGAAAATAGTCATATTCGATAGCATAACCCGGACGGAAGATCTTTGCGTTTTCAAAACCTTCAATTTCTTGTAATGCTTTCAATTGTATGTGATCCGGGAGAGAAGAAGAAAAGCCATTTAAATAGTATTCTACGGTGTCCCATCCTTCTGGTTCGACGAATAACTGATGACTTTCTTTTTGCCAGAAACGGTCGATTTTATCTTCAATTGATGGACAATAACGTGGACCGATACCGGAAATACGACCAGTGAACATAGGAGATTCGTTAAAACCGGTCCGCAGTATGTCGTGTACTTTCTTTGAAGTATAGGCGAGATAACAGCTTCTCTGGTGCTTCAAAGATGGTGTATCCGTGAATGAAAACTTACCTGGGAATTCATCTCCCTTTTGCTCTTCTAATCTGGAAAAATCAATTGTCCTGCCATCGATTCTAACCGGTGTACCTGTTTTCATCCTGGAAGAATCAAAGCCCAGGGTTTGTAATTGTTCGGTTAAACCGGATGATGGCCCCTCTCCTATCCTTCCTCCGGAGATTTTTTTCTGACCAATATGAATTATCCCATTAAGAAATGTACCGTTGGTCAGGATAACAGCTCGTGATGCAATAAAATGACCCATAGCCGTGTAAACACCTTTAAGCTTCATTTCATCAACTTTTATTCCAATGACCATATCCTGAAAAAAGTCAAGATTTGGTATCTGCTCAAGCTGACGTCTCCATTCTATGGAAAATAGTATCCTGTCGTTTTGGGCTCTTGGACTCCACATTGCTGGTCCCTTAGATTTGTTCAGCATGCGAAATTGGATCATGGTCTTATCTGTAACAATCCCTGATAATCCACCCATCGCATCGATTTCCCGGATAATCTGGCCTTTTGCAATACCTCCCATTGCAGGATTACATGACATTTGTGCCATATTCATCATGTTCATGGTAATTAATAATACCCTTGAACCTAAGTTGGCAGCGGCTGCAGCTGCTTCACATCCTGCATGACCTGCACCTACAACAATGATGTCGTAATCCTGTAACATGGAAACCGGTTTCACGTGGAACAAAATCCAAAGCTAATTGGGAAGCAAAGATAGATAATAATCTTCTTTTGATGTCATCACAGTTTTTTCCCCAGGCTCCTTATCACTATATCCTGCAAGATGAAGTATCCCATGTATGATTAACCTGCAAACTTCATTGTATAGCCTTACCCTATAAATACCGGCATTTTCACGGGCCCTTTCTATACTGATATAAATATCTCCAACTGTGATTTTGGGGTTTTCAGAATAAGAAAATGTAATGATATCTGTTAAGGTGTGATGAGAAAGATACTTAACATTCATGTCATAAAGAAAATCATCATTACAGAAGATAATGTTAATGGTACCTGCCTCAAAACCCTCATTCGACAGGCAATCTGTTATCCATTTTCTAAGTACCGTCTTATGGGACGGTTGATATCTTGTGTTTTCTGAAAAAAAATGTATCGTTTTACCCATGGTAAACCGCAAAAGTCAAAGAGAATATAATCAGGCCTTGTGCTTGATCTTGTTATAATACTGATTGAAAAGATTTTTTCTTTGATCCATAGTTTTCTGACCTATTCCTTCAATGTCAAAAACCATTTCTATACAACGACCATGGTCAGAAATATTAACTTCATCAGATAAGGTTTGAATAAGAAATAATCCTCTTCCTTTTTCAGGATCATCTGTAATAGGATTCCCAACCTTATCGGGATCAAATCCCTTTCCTTCATCAGAAATCTTAAAAGAAATACCTCTTTGCAAAGGATCAAAATGAACAGTAACGAATTTTTCCGGATCGTTTTCGTTACCATGTATTACGGCATTGCAAAAAGCTTCTGTAAGGCAAACCAGGATATTACCATAATGTGTATCCTGTAAATGATATTTTTCACTGATCTCCTCAACAAACCTTTCAATGATCGTAATGTTCTTAAGATTTGAGTTAATTTTTAATTTTTCCATATGGGTAAAAGAGCAAAACTTCAGTCTATAAATTTATAAAAATATTGGGTTACTTTCAATTTATAATAAGGTTTTAATTTTGGCGGGATTGTTTTTAGTAATTCCGCCTCCTTTGACTGTTTGTACTTATACTCGAAAAGTGAATCAGGGTTACTGATTTTTGGATTTTTTGCTTCCGTGGATTCCCTTCTCTCTTCCTTCTCTCTTTCTTTTTCAGCTTTCTCATGTTGAAGCAAACGCGTCAGGATTTCCTTTTGCCTTTTTAACGTTTCATCTGTAATCATTTTATTGACAAGCTCCATCTCCGTCCTTTCCATTTCTTCCATGATCCGGCTTAAATCAGCATCACCTGAACCGGTTTCCCCTTTTTTCTGATCCATCAACTGCTGCAGTTGCCTTCGTAAGGCTTCCTGTTGTGCTGCTAACCTGGCCAATTGCTCACTCATCGATTGTTGACCCATGGACTGGTCCTTCTGTCCTTGCCCCTTTTTAAGCTGCTCAAGACTTTGATTTAACTGCTGCTGTAATTCACTCATGGTTTTGGCATTGGGCTTGCCCTGTCCAGGCTTCGGCTTTCCGCTATTCTGACAACTTGAACTGGCCATTGACATGTTTTGCTGCATTTCCTCCATCGCTTCTGACAATAACAATGCGAGATTGTTGACCGATGTCATGACGTATTGCTGCTTGGAAGCAGCCTGAGGCTTGCGACGATCACTCAGGAAAGATATTGCCTCCTCCGAACTCCGGTTGATGGTTTCAATCTCTCTTGTTACAAAAGGTTGAATCGCCATCTGCCTTTTACTTAGAGCGTATAGTGAATCCTTGACCATGTCAAGATCATTCCCAAGTTGATGCTGCCTTTGTATCAATTGAGGAAACTCAGGATCAGTAATATTAACCTGCGTTACATCATTCATAATCTCTTCCTGGTCAAAGGAAAGCTGAACCAGATTATCCAATATCTGACGCAATGCCTCAATATCCTCTCCTAACGATTCCTGGCTCATCATTTGCTGCATGTTGAAAAGAAGATCGGATAATTCCTGCATTTGTTGCGATGCGTTCTTTTGTGATTGAGATGCTTTTTTTCTCTGGTTTTTCTCCAAAAGCTCACTGCTGTTTTTCATTTCCTGGTTTATAGCTTCCTCCGAGGTATCCGTGTTGATCATTGGATTGGGTTGCTCAAGAGCCTGGTTCTTTTCATGAACCTCATCCAAATCCTTGCGGATTTCTTCAAACGCTTTATTTAACTCTTCCTGGGCCTGTTCTATTTGATCGATATCTTCTTGCTTGCTCTCACTCTTGTTCGATAATTCCTCCTGCTCACTGGCCAAACGATTCAATTTTTCTATGGTTTCCGTAAGCTTCTTATCAAATTCAAGCTGCTTGATCCACTCCAGGCTTCTATCCAACTCCTCAGATATTTGCTCGGCACTGTTTTCCATCTTTTCAAGCAATTCATTTACCTTTTCCTTATCAATATTTTTCAGCATCTGCTTGATCTCTTCAAGTAAAGCCTTCATTTCATCTGTTAAAATCTCGTTAAGTAAATTCTCTAACTGCTCCTGCTTCTCTTTGATTTCTTCATTAATCTCCTTGAAATGCTGCTCCCTGATATTTTTATCAATGTTTTCCTGCCTGATATTATCTATCCTCTTCTGTAAATCAAGATGCTGCTGGATCAACTCTTCTAATTGCTGACGGTTATCCCACGATACCGTTTCCTCATTAACCATCTTTTCACGCATCTTATCAATCTGGTTCTTCAACTCCAAAGCATCATTAACGGCTTGCTCCATTTCATTCATGATGGCCTTGCCGGCTTCCTCAGTCATTTGCTCAATCTCTTCTACCGTTGGAACTTTATAATACATACGTTCCGACCTGGTCATTTTGCTGCCGGAAATACCGTCATTGTCCCAAACTTCAAAATAGTACTCAATCTCCTGCCCCGGTTGCAAACCCATTATACCCAGATTCAACTGATGATAAAATGTGTGCTGCGCTACCTGGGGTTCAATGGGAATTTCTTGCTTAACCCCCGATTCGGTGCCTAATACCTGATATATAAAATCCAGTTTGTTGAAACCATAATCATCCTTTATTAATCCCTTAAAATAAAGAGCATTGCTGATTGCTGTATCTCTGTATTCCTCAATAAAAATAACGGGATACAAATCAGGAATGGTTTGAATAAAATAGGAAAGACTATCTGAACTGGCCAGAAAACGGTTAAAAACTCCGATACTATAAGCTTCCGGGTGAATTAGCCTTCGTGTAAAACTGAAAACATTTGATCCCGCCTGCTTTAACGTATCGCGGAAATCCAAAAGCTTAAAAATTACACCTTCCGCATCCCGCGTATAAAACTTCCAGGATGCTGAAGTGCCTGCAGGTACTGCTACATCTCCAATATTTTCCAAAATCTCATCCTTTTTTCCTGTATAAGAGGGATAATCAAGAGATAACTCAAAATTCAGAATAATAGGTTTTGGTAATACACGAAGATAGTATCGCCTGGATGTGAAATCTTCAGTGCTGACCGTAAACTCCACATCCTTTTGCAAATTTTTGAATTCATAGTAGAATGAATTCTTGTCCTTCCTGCTTAACCTGTATTCACTGTTCTCAAATTCTATATATATGTCTACCGGAATCAACTCCCCAATTACCCTGACGCTTAAGGTGAAATCATCCTGCTGGATAGCCTCAAGCCTTTCATTTACCACTTCGATCCTGTACGGTAAGTCCTTTTCAAAATGCCTGTTGTGATGAAGTATCCTGTATGTAGGCTCTGTTATCAAACCGGGGGAAATAAACAAAAAAAGAATGATTATTAAAACGGTAGGCAAAACATATTTAATATACTTTCTGTTTTTTCTGAATTGAATTGCATTAATGAAAGGAACAGGAATCAATTGCCTGGTTCTCTGCTCTATACTTGCTTCAAGAAGCTCACTGTCAGCTTCACTTTCCATAGCTTTTCTTAATTGCAACGTATTGAGCAGTCTGTCATTAATCTCCGGGAAAAACCTTCCTATCATCCGCGCAGCTTCTTCTTCTGATAGGGTCCTTCCTACCCTGAACAGATGTAGTAAAGGTATTATCAAATAATAAAAAAGGACCAATACATTGATAATCAAATAAGTAAAGAATAGAGCAGAACGTAATTTTACGTCAAAAAAAACAAAAAATTCTGCCAGAATCAGAGTTAATGAAAAAATCAGAAACAAGGCAATAAATAGAATGCCTCCCTTGAGCATTTCATTTTTGTAATACTTATTAATGAATTGCCTTAATTTGCTTTCTAATATTTTATTATTGTCTTTCATTTAGTTAAACAAATCATACGTTCACCTGTTTAGTTTAACGGCCCCGCTTTACCTAAATTATTTGTTTCGGATAATTACCTGAACAAACAATTTATATTGTGAATTTTCATTAATTAACAAAGATACGGGATATTATGCTAGTGTAAACTCTAAAAAAATAGACTGATGAAACCCACATGTCTTCAAAACGCAAACACAAGAGTAATAAAATCAACCATATGTGGGTTCCATCATACCATTGAGAATTAAAATTTTATTATGATGAAAACAAACCTGACGGTATTATTAATGCTGCTAATCCTTAACAATGCATTAGGGCAGTTTAACGCACCTGATCATGATCATTTTTATTGCAGCCATTCGAAAGTTTTAAACCACGGCAATAAGAATCTGTGGCAAGGTATACGCACCGAATTATTGTCTGATTATGATGTTACTTTCTATTTCCTGGATGTTGCTATTGAAAATAACTCTGTTTTTGTAGAAGGTAATGTCACAATTGAAGCTGATGTAATTGAAAGTCAAATTGATACTGTGGCCTTTGAATTAATTGCTGATATGACAGTCGATTCCGTGAAAGTTAATGGGATTCAACGTGCTTTCCTAAGATCCGGCGATGAAACATTCATTATCCTGGATACACCATTACTCCAGGGTGAACACTTTTCATTCCAGGTATTCTATTATGGTACTCCTCCTCAGGGCTCATTCTTCTCCGGAATGTCAACCGGATATTCCAGCACTTATCAGAAGAATGTAACCTGGAGTCTCTCGGAACCTTATGCCGCAAAGGAATGGTGGCCCACTAAACAGGATCTAACTGATAAGGCCGATTCCTCCTGGGTTTTTATAACAACCAGCGACGTTAATATGGCAGGTTCGCAAGGTTTGCTGACTGCAATCACTCCTTTGCCCGGCAACAAACTACGATATGAATGGAAATCCCGTTATCCTATAGACTATTACCTGATTTCTGTGGCAGTTGCTGATTATCAGGAATATAATATTTATGCTAAACCTGAATCCCTTATTGGAGATTCCATACTTATCCAGAATTTTATTTACGACCACCCAAACTGCTTACCTAATTATAAGGATGGGATTGATCGTACTGCATCATTTATCGAACTGTTTTCCGATTTGTATGGATTGTATCCGTTCTGGGAAGAAAAATATGGGCATTGCCTCACACAATTGGGTGGCGGAATGGAACACCAAACCATGACCACTATCGGTGGTTTCGGTTTTGGATTGGTTGCTCACGAACTGGGCCACATGTGGTTCGGTGATAATGTTACATGCGCAACCTGGAGCGATATTTGGATCAATGAGGGTTTTGCGACATACACCGATTATCTGGCCCATGAAAAAATTGCCGGTCCGCCATGGCCACAGATATGGCTCGAAGATACACACGAAAATGTACTTTCTCAACCCGATGGAAGTGTTTATGTTCCTGAAGATGAACTGGGTAATATTTGGAGAATTTTCAGCGGTCGCCTTTCATATGATAAAGGAGCCTCAATCGTTCATATGATACGTTTTGAATTACAGAATGATTCTGTGTTTTTTAATGTTTTAAAGGAGTTCCAGGATATATATGCAGATAGTGTTGCAACCGGCGTGGATTTTAAAGAAGTGCTCGAAGACATCAGTGGCATGGATTTCACAGATTTCTTCGATCAGTGGTATTTCGGGGAAGGATATCCGGTATACGAAATCGTATGGAACCAGGATGCCGGTAATTTCAATATGGAAGTTACCCAATCTACATCTACAGCCATAACCCCATTGTTTAAAATGCTGATGCCCTACAGGTTGATCTTTAATGATGGCACGGATACTACACTTTTGCTATACCAGAATGGTCATGTTGAAGCCTATTCAATCCCATTTGCCAAACAGGTTGAGGATATTTTGGTTGATCCCGACAACTGGGTATTGGAGAAGGTAAGCAGTATAAATGTGGGTTATGATGAAATACAGAATCCTATGCATTTCTCATTCGGGCCGAATCCTGTAATGGAGCAGCTAAACATCTTCCTCACCAATCCACAACCTTCACTTTACAAGATCAATATAATTGATCATCTGGGTAGGGTGATCTATACCAAACAACTGGAAGGAAATCTAATTCAACTGAATACATCGTCCTATCCTTCAGGAACATATTTGATCCTTCTTCAGAATGGAAATGAATTGTATCAAAGGAAATTTATAAAATTCTGATCTTTATCAAAAAAGGGGCATAAGCCCCTTTTTTTATTCAACTATAACTTTTGAGTATACCGTTTTTCCTCCCGAACTTGCTCTCAACAAATACAATCCGGGTTGACAATCTTCCAGGTTTATCTGAAGTAATTCACTCTCTGTGAAGAAGCTATTTACAATCTGTCCTCTACTGTCGATAATTTCGACATAGGACGGATCTTCCCAATAAGGGGGTATCGTAATAGTTGTATATTTCCTTGCTGGATTTGGATAAACAAGCAAAGAATTCTCCAGACGGATGTCATCCGTCCCATTGAAATTAACAGCCAGAACCACAGCATTGTAAGCCTGAATTTTTCCGCTTCCCCAGATGTTGGATCCACCAAAAGGAATAGTTCCGGTAAAACCATCCGATCTGGAAGTCTGATAAAACAATGTGCGGACATTATGCGGTGTCAAAGATGGTCTGGCCTCTAACATAAGGGCGGTAACGCCTGCTGTAAAAGGGCTAGCCATGGATGTGCCCTGCATGGAAGCAAAATACCAGTAATGCGATCCATCGGTTAACTGTACGGCAACTTCAGGGTTCGATGGTCCGTAATTCGCATCATAGGAATTTACCGACGAAATAATCACATTTCCGGGTGAAGCCACATCGGGCTTAACTCTGCCATCAAGGGTAGGACCGTGACTGGAAAAAGGGGCAATGGCGCCTAATTCAGTATAGAAAGGAATTACCTGGGTTTGTCCGTTCAGGTTTATATAGTTGTTTTTGGTCGTGTAAGCCCCTGCGGTAATAACACCGGAAGCTGTACCCCCTATCTCTCCAACCGTATAATCGGTATTTCCATTCATCCACCCGTTGATTACTCCAATTCCTGGAAAATTATTGGTTAACGGAGCACCGTGCCCATGTCCGTGGTTCCAGATATGAATGGTATTGGCTACACCGTTATCGTCTTTTAATTCAATGGTTGTGACAAAGTTAGGGTTTGTGTTTTCAATATAAACCAAAAAATGAGGCCGGTTGTTTGTAATACTGGATGCCTCTCCCATTGCTTCTACCAAAACTCCGCTCAAATTGACAGATATCTCCGGCTCATTAGCCGATTGCAAATAGTCAGTGTAATCGATATAGTTGCCGATTAAGTCCAAAACATTAACAGCAAGCGTAATAGAAGTATTCGGCATACCCCATATATCCAGAAGTCCGCTTCCGGTGTTGGCCTGCGATTCTTCAAAATAAACTATGACTTCCGGGTTATTTTGCCCGCCCTGTATAGGAAATACCTGAGAAGCATGCATGGGAGTGCCTCCTTCATTCCCGGCTGCACCCACCAGTATCTTTCCCGGACCGGTAAGACCGTTAAAGGCCTGATCCTGAACAGAAGTCCCATCATGCGGTCCAATATGGGTTCCCAGACTCATATTGATAACTGCTGGCTTACCGACAGATTGGGCGTAGGAGAAAATATAACTCACTGCGTCAATCACCGCAGATTGACCTCCTCCAAGCTGAACGAAAACCAATTCACTGTTGGGGGCTACCCCGGTAAAATATCCCTCTGTTGCATATCCTGAACCTCCGGCAATTCCGGCAACATGGGTTCCATGTGATCCGTCTGTAGCTGAATACATTGCGGCAAACAATGCCTGCGCACCGACAATCTCTGATCCATAATTGAACGGAGATGGGGGAGATCCTGAGTTGTCAGTCATGTTCCAGGCTCGGGTTAAGCGAAGATTTTGCCCCAGTAGATCCCAAAAAGTTGGATGTGTATAATCAAAACCAAAATCAACAACCCCGATTATAACTCCGGTTCCAAGGTAGGCCTGACTGAGGCCAGTTCCTGTATGTACCTGATTTACCGAAGTTTCCTGCCTGGCATTATCTAACTTTTTTTTTATCTTACTGTCCGCTTGAATGTACTCAATCCCTTGTATCTCTTCTAATTTAGAAATGTTTTTCACCGGAATTCTCATGGTCCATATATTCCCTGCCTTCGTATTGATCTGAGCATCCAGATTCTTAAGGGATTCTTCCTGGATATCCTGATTTACCTTTATTATAACTCCAATCATGAAATCATTTCCCGATTTTTCCAATGGAAAATCATTGAGGATCTTCTCTAACTGGATTTCATACTTGTCCTGTAATTTTTCCAGCTTCTTGTATTCTTTTAATAGCCGCTTTGTTTCCAATGATATCTTGGAATTCTGTCCTGTAGTTTGGAACGACAGGAAAAACAGCATGGTAATAAAAAGGAGCAAACGTTGTTTCATTGTTCAGAATATTAGGTTTAGCGTAAATTTACAGATTAAATAAGTGTTAATCATTTTATTTTATTAATTGAAGGATTAATAAAATATATGTTAGAAATAACATAAATTAATAATAATCACAATAACAGGAATATACACAGACTTACCATCTCAGATATATATCATCCTGTAAATTATCCAGAATTATTATTTGCAGGTTATTCTCGGTTATAACATCATGTTTGCTTAAATTAATTTCCATCCATACTGTCTTTACAAAACCATGAAAAACAAGTTTTAGCTTTTTAAACCTGGATGAATAGGTTCCGGTAGATTTGTGAAAATGTAACAACCTCTCATGCGGATTAAAATCGATGATTCTTTTATAATAATTCCCTTTCTGGTAATTATAGGAATAACCGTCATCTTCATAATAAGTAAAGCTGTTTTGATTGTTTCCTGCATAAATATGGATAGATAAAGTGTCAGAGGGAGAATCCAGACAGGAAATTACCGGGCTCTGCATTGGGATAATACTACCTTCTCTGACAAAAACCGGGATGCTGTCAACCGGACAAGCTACCATAATTTCACAAGGTCCTGTATAATAACGGTCATTATTGGCAAAGAACCAATTGCCTTCTGGTAGGTAGACCCGGGTAATTTTCTCGTCACTGTATGCCGGAATAATAAGTAAGTTCTTTCCTAATTGAAATTGGTTTTCGAAAGATTTGGCATAAATAGTAAGATCAAAAGGGTATTCAATGGCCAGGCTCCTTGCCAGAGGTATTCCTGATTGATTAGATTCATAAAGGGAGGAATAGATATAAGGAAGAAGAGAATATCGTTTATTGAAAATATTCCGCGCTATAGCTTCAGTTTTTTCACCATAACTCCAGGGCATTTGTTCAGGTGCATCGGCATCGAAGGTATTGATAAAGATAGGATTGTAAATGGCGATATTTAACCATCGCAAGTAGAGCGAAGGAGAAACAATCCCTGATGATCCGCCGATATCACTACCGCAAAGCGGTACCCCGCTTAATCCCATACTGCAAATCCTTCTTACGCCTTCAAGCATAATATCTTCTCCAGGTAAGATGAATCCATTCCATGTAGCAGCATATCTTTGTATTCCTGCGTAAGCATTATGGGCAAGTACCAATGACCTTTCATTTTTAAGATGGGTTTTCATTGCTTCGTATGCAGAGCTGGCCATCATCAGATAATAAAGGTTCCTGACTTTCATCATACTTGTTGTTGTACCATCGCCATCGAGCTCGATGATATCAGGAATACCTCCCATTTGTCTTACTATTTTAGTATTCGGATCGAAACAGATACTGCGGACACCTGCATCGGCCAATGACTTAAAATGTCCTTTCCACCATGAATAGGTTTCTCTATTAGTCAGATCGGGGAAATGGCATCTGCCTGCTTTTGTATTTCCCGTGTATGGCAAGCCTCCGGGATACTTAATAAAATGATCATGGTTTATTCCATCCTGATAGATATCAAAACCTGGATTTATCCTTACTCCGGCATCAACCTGCATGGATGTTCTGAATCCAGCATCTTTCAGAGTACCTGTTAATACCGATGGGTGGTCAAATCTTTTTGGATCCCAGGTAAACACTTCAAAATCCCTGGTAGAAAACATGTCAAGGCAGTATATATCAGCGGGGAATCCTTTTTCCCTGAATTCTTCAGCAGTTCGAATAACCTGCTGGTTACTGCTATAACCTTGACGACTATGATGGTATCCCAAAGCCCACAGAGGAGGCATCTCCATTTTTCCTGTCAGCGCAGTGAACTTGCTTAGGATGCTTTTTACGGATTTTCCCCAGATGAAATAATAATCCAGGGTACCATCGGAGGAGGAGAAACTGTAATATTGATCATCGGTGCCGGCACCAAAATTAAAGCTGCTTCGTCCTGTGTGATCCAAAAAGATTCCATAAGTGAGGCTATCGTGAATCCCTAAAAAAAAGGGGATAAAAGAACCAAATCCAGAAATGCCGTTTTCAGGACTTTCGACAATTCCATTGTTCTCAAAATATTGGCCTCGCCGGTTTAGCGATCCCGGCTGGTCACCCAAACCAAGAAAAATCTCATCCTGGAAAAGCCTGTGATACTGTGAAACGACTCCTCCAAGCCATGATATGGTTAAACCAAAATAATGCTCTGTCACCAGTTTGTTATCATAGGTAAATATCCTTATGTGTAAAGGATATTTCTCTATTTCTATTTTTAAAGAATCGGTTGTCAGGATCAAAACCTTGCTGTTGAAACGGAACTGGAATTCACCGGAAGGTTCCAGTATGACCGCATACGATTTCCAGTCATTGATGTTTGCATCGGATACCCGAACCCTGATAATGTCCGGAGCATAATGTGTAAGTATAATCTGTCCATTGTCTCCTTCTATTTCCAGAGATCTTGAACTGAATGAAAACTCTCTGAAATGGCCGATGGGCTTATTTAAAGCCGCCTCCTGCGCCAATAGGGTCGGCCCAGAACAAAACAGTATGAAGGAGAGGAGAAGAATTGATATTTCTCTGTATTTATCAACTTTATGTACTTTAATGATGATCTTTTTAAGCATAGTAATATCCTGGAAAATGATGGTAAAAATATTCAATTAAATGGACAGGGGAAAGTATTTACCAATAAATAGCCAGGAAAGGATTTTCAATTTTTACAAGGGAATTTCAGGGATTGAAACCAATGCAGAGGGATTTAACTTTGTTATCGTTAATTTGAAATAGCAATGATTGGTTGGGTTCAAAAAGTAAATCCAATGGTATACTCTTTCCCTTCCAGTTTATAATAACAGAAAACTGCCGGGTTGATGAATTGCCGGATTGCCTGTATTCAAGCGGATACTGTAGATTCCATGCTTCCGGATTCGAAAAAAACACCCATAAGGTATCACCATTGTGTCTGGCCCAGAATTCAGGAATGGTTTTTCCTTCAATCAATGGAATTATTTCTTCTGCCAGGGGTTTTTCCATGGATACTATAAGATCTGTGGTGGTTTTTCCTGCAATGGATTTTCCTGCTCTTTCCGGCGTTCTTTTCAAATAAACCGGTAGTCCCTGGCGCTTCAGTTCTGCAATGGCGGTCATGGTTTCAATATCAAGGTATTGAACATCGACATATAATCCTTCAAATTCCAGTTCGCCGATGATCATTTTATTATCCTCCACCCTGGCTCTTTCAAGGTATTCACGGTTGATCCAAAGCGGCTGATATCCTTTCAACTCTTCAGGCACTTTCAGGTACCTGAGTTCATATGCTCCCCATGACCAGGGCATTTGAAGTGAATCAGCGTATTCACCCGCTATCCAGTTGTCTTCTAATGGAAGGTATAAGGCTATATCGGAATAAACCCTCCCCTTTCGTAAATTTTTTGAAAGCAATTCGAGATATTGGTTGAAGGGTTTCAGATGTTTTTCGAGTGACCCGTTTTTCCCGGCATGAACTGTCGCATAAAAAAATATTGTATCAATTTCAATGGGATTATAGGGCAATCCGTGCCATATAATTTGATTGGTTCCATTGGCAAAAAGAGCATCAGCAACAAGTTTCAGATCCAGGATATCTTCCTCAAACATATGATTCCGTGGCCATCCATAAATACAGGTAAATGTTTCCGAAGAAACAACGTTTTTACCGGAAAGGGCAGCCGCGGAAGCAACAATCCTTGAAAAATCAGGGTTGTAGAGCATTGCTTCTGTTTCAGGTACATCAATTATGGAGTAGGCTGCAATCAGGTCAGCCGGGGATCCTGCACATTGAGCCCTGCTGAATGCTCCAAGCTCGTGAGCCTTTTCAGTGAAAGGGATATAGAAATTCCCGATCACGTATTCGCTAACCAGTTTCATATAATCATACCTTTCCTGAAAATACTCAGGCTTAAGGATATCCATCATGTAAGGCTTGATATCATAGCCATAACAATGCAGGAACGCAGAATCAAAACCATGGGTCCATATCCTCCTGGTTTCCACTTCCCAGGAATCGCAAAACAATGCCGAAGGGCTTCCTTGTAAAGCAGGCTCCATGGCATTGCCCATCACATGAGCATATCTGATAAAGGCTTCTTTGCTGAGATGATCAATCACATTTCCTGTATCAGGATGAGTCCATGATAACCTCAATGGCTGTTTAAAAGAGGTATCACCAAAAATCTTTGTCCTGTCTTCATCCGGTACAAATGTTCCTCCGAAAGGCCATAGTGTGCCAAAAGTGAAATCACAACCAAGGCCTGTAGAGTCGCAGTATTTCTTGGTAAAGGTTATCATATCGGTCCATTCCTCACTAAGCCAGGGTGTTCTGGGCATCAATGGATCACGGTTAACAGGATAAACAAATGCAATCTCGACTCCTCCGAAACCCTGTTCCCGGATCCAGTCCAGCTGGTTACTGATATCCTCTTTTTCCAATATCCTGGCAAACCACCACCAGCGAATATATGGTTTGCCTGTCGGATAATACCCGATTGTTTTCTCTGAATCAATGTTTTGCCGGCATGCATTAGCCAGGATGAAAACTAATGAAATCATCGAAATCAAGGTTATAATCCTGATAACGTGCACTTTTTGTGAAAGCAGGATTCTCATTGCAAAAACTTTAAGGTGAATCAAGCCAGCGATCTATGATCATCAGGATTTCATTTTTCATAGGATCAGGCATGTTTGCGATCCGGGTAGCATGATTACCTCTCGGCTTGACGAATTTGTATACATTCTGTTTTTCAGGAAGTGAAACCGATGAAGCAGTCCAGGGATCCCATTCTCCATAAATAAAAATTATTTCAGGATCATTATTCTTAAGAAATTCCCTTACTTTTTCATTTACATAGTCGTCGTAAGGAAAACAAACACTGTCGGGCAGAAAGATTTTATAAAGGTAACCTTCTGCATTTTCAATGGTTAGCAAGGAGTCGAAGGATTCTGTATCGTATCCGTAATAACCGAGTTGCATGGCTGCCTGAATAAAAAACGGTTGGAAACGCGTAAGGCTTTGTTCAGAAAAATAGTCAGGTGATGAGAATGATACCAAATGCTCAAAAATTTCATCAATGGGAGCACCAGTATCCGGGATGGAATTGGTTTCCGGATGCCATTGCCAGTATGCAAAAGAGTATTCAAGAACACAGTAGTCGAAAACTTCTTCCCGGCTTATCCTGAAGGTATATCCTTTTTCATCGATATGACGGTTGAATTTTGGCAACAGACTGTCGCGCTTGTGCAAAAGGGTTAGTTGAAATCTCTCCACCTGGCTTCTTTCAGGCTCTTCACCATTTTGCTTTATAAAGGGTTCATGCCTGCCGTCTTCTATACCTTCATTCAAAGGATTTACATAAGCAACCGTAAGATCAACATCCTCCGGATATAAAGTTCTGTGATAAAGTGCAGTTTGACCTCCTTTACTGATTCCTGTAGAAATCCATTTACCCTTATACAAGGGTTTCAGGATATCAAGAATATGATGGTGATCTGCTGCGGAATTCTCAACGGTAAGATATTGCCAGTCAACATGTTCCGGGACAGATTCACCAAAATATCTGTGTTCAGCACAAATCTGATTAGCACCCAGGTAATTGGTCAGTTCATTTTCATAGGCGGGAAATCCGGCATAGCTGGCATCATAACCTTCTGTAATAAAGACCGAGGGTTGATCGAAACCACTATGGTTAATGTAAATGGTCTGAAGGAAAGTTCCCTTATCGGGATTTTTATGATCAATGGGTTGTCTGATTTTGAGCTTGAATTTACCCTGATAATTACCTTCGAACTGCAATGGCTCTACCATGGCCACATCTCTGAGGCTGGAGAATTTCCTGATCAGTAAAGTATCTTCACGCGAATCTTCCCATAATTCAACGGAAAACTGCATCTGGGCTTGTGAAACCCCCAAAAAGAACCATCCTGCCAAAAGGAATAGCAGGATGGAACGGTAAGTATTAATTCTCAGTTTTTCTTGCATGTTTAAACGGGCCCGGGTTTAAGACGAAACCGCATGCAAGATAATAAAATTCAACTTTGGTTACTTTCAGGCTGCTTCTGAATTATCTATTCTCACCTTGGGGTGTTTTTTTCTCCATGCAACAATGAAGAATCCAAGGCCCAGCAGGCTCACATTAAATATTCCGACTCCGAAAATACCCACTGAAAAAATACCTATGGAAAATACTCCTATTGAGAATATTCCGGCTGAGAAAATACCTGCCGCGAAGTTACCGGCTGCAAAATAATCCATTGCAAAATCCCCGGCAGCAAACATCCCTCCTTTCAGGTAGACGAGAATGAGTCCCAGAATTACTAAAGCAACGGCTGTGATAAGGATAATTACTGAACGATTCGTTTTCATAGCATCATAATTTTAAGTTTGACAAAGAATTTTTTTTGATGCAATGATAAATCAGGATTCCAGGCCTGGCAAGTTTTAGGGATACACAACAAAGATTCGTGATAAGCGACAAGAGTCAGGGATGAAATGCAAGCCTGTGGGATCAATGCCCAAGGCTGTCGACCTTCTCCCGAAAGCTTTGTATATAGTTCCGGGATACAGGGATCTCATCGGGATATCCGGTTAGAATAAGACGGTAACCCTGGGAGTTTCCTTTGATTTTTTCAATTTTTTCCAGGTTTACAATATAAGCACGGTGACAGCGAAACATCATAGTTGATTGACCAAGTTGATTCTCAGCGTTTTTCAATGTATTTCGCAAGACAAAACGTTTGGGTTTTTCGCTGTCAAGGTATAATATACTGATATAGTTTCCAATGGATTCCAGGAACAAAATATCTGAAGGATTCGATTTAAATTCGTCTTTTCCGTTTTCAGCTATTAAAGTGACTATTGGAAATGACGATGTACGATGCAAGGATAAACTGTTTTCAATCATTTGTGCATTTTTCACATTCCTTTTCAGAAGATAATTTTGTTGAATCACAGTGATCAGGATGACGGGAATAAGCCCAATAACAAGTGTGAAAAGCTGAAATACCCAGAATAAGGTGAATATTCCGGTAGAAAAATGGAAAACATAGACCGAATAAACCAGATTCCCCAGGCCGATGCTAAAAAGAATCCAGGCTAACCAGATAATTTGTTTTAAAACCGTCCAGTTTTTCTCATTAAACAATCCAGGAAATATCATCTGGATAAAAAACATATCCATTATAAGTACCAAAAACGTAACGATGCCATACCCTGCAAGGATCAGTGCTTTTTGATCATGCTGGTATTCCTGGAGTCCAAAAGGCTGAAAAATAAGCATGAATATCGCAATGAACAAACTTACCCCCAGGATGACCTTCCATTTATTCAGGGTTACAGGAAAAGGCTGACTTAAGTAATTGAAAATATGCATATTATTTTTTAATGTCAGGAAATACAATATTAGCTATTTTTACGCTTAAATCAAGCGTTTATGGTAACATTTGCAGCATTGGTCATTGCAGCTTTTTTGCAGATCATCGCCGCTGTGGCAGCACTTTGGCTGCTCCGTGTAGCTAAGGGAAAACTTGCATGGAAACTGATCGCGCTGGCATTCACCCTTATGGCTGCACGCAGGATAATTGATCTGTATATTTTTCTGCATGGGATTTCATATCCTGTTTTACTCTTAATAAATGACTGGCTGGGTATAGGCATTACGGTTATTATGACTTTTGGAGTCATTCATCTCGGAAAGGTTTTGTATTCGTATAACAGACTTGAGAAAGCCAGATTAGAGTCGGAAACAAGATTCAAAACTTTGTTCAACAACAGTTCGGATGAGATATTTCTGGCTGATATGAAAGGGAATTTCCTGGAAGTTAATCAGGAAGTAATAGACCGTTTGGGCTATACGAGAAAAGAATTGCTCGACATGAGCTTCATCGATATAAAAAGCCCGAAATACAAAAGAGAAGTTGATCCGAACATTGAAAAGATTAAAAACCATGGGCAGCTTATTTATGAGTCGGAACATATGACAAAAGACGGCCAGATCATTTCTCTGGAGATGAATAGCAGGGTTATTGATTATGAAGATAAGAAAGCTATGCTTACCATTGCCCGTAATATAACCGAACGTAAACAGATGGAACGACGGA
>JAHJRE010000029.1 GCA_018831055.1 Bacteroidota bacterium | reverse complement strand
GAGGAAACAATCGCTGAATAATAGTCTTTTTCTGCCATACCCGTCAGGTTCATTATTCTTCCCTAAAAAATTTACGGTATTGGATAAGTTCCGCAGAATAACCGGATTTTTCCCAAAATGTGATTCCATTGCTGTTTCCTTTAAGAACCTGCAATTCGACCGAACGGACATTTTGTTCCCGGAGCCAGGATTCCAGCCTGGTGACCAACAGGCCGGCAATTCCTTCACCACGCAATTCGGGCATCACAAAGACATGTGTGATCACGCCTGTTTTCCCGGCCATCAGGTAATCCGGCGGCATCGATAAAGCGGCGTGGGCAAAACCAACGAGAAGGTCATCCTTACGCGCAAGAGCCAGGGTTCCAAAACGTCCCAGGGTTTTCCGGATAGAAGAAGTCCATCGTTGAGCCGCATCTGCAGCAGGATTCAACATGATGCCCATAGCTTTGAATTCTCCGTACATCTGGTCGAAAAGAGGCAGCAGATCCCGGAAAAGATCCTCATCAGAGGAATTGGCAAGAGAAATACTAAGATCTTTCATCCTGAAAAAGCTTAATCAATCCATCCAATGTAGTAAAGTTTTCGTCATCCATCACCTTATCGAAATCAATTTCCTTCCCAAAATGCCGCTCCATATCTCCTATAAAGTCCACGAACGACATTGAATCCATCAATCCGCTTTTAACAAGGTCGAAATCGCCCTTCACTTCCTCACTTTTTATTCCGAAAAGTTCCAGCTTTTCCTTTAATGCTGTAGTTATATAGGAGTGGAATATATTAAAGAACGAAAACTCGTTAGAATTCTGGTTATTGCCTTTTTCCATATTATTGTATATTTTACAAAGAACTGGAAATATAATTGTTCCTAAAATGTCAAAAGTAATGGATTATCCTGAAATAAATTTAATCGTAAAGAATTTCAGGACATTGGACTGTATGTATTAAATTTGTATAGTTAAAATGAATGAATCCCAAGTTATGCATCTGAAGTTAAGCAAATTAATCCTTTAAATAAGATAATTAATAATACATTCATGGGTATTTTGCAAATAATAATTTGGGATTGAATTAAATCAAACCGATAGTTACAAACTTATATTTTATGAGGCAAATTGTTATAAACATATCCGAAAATGAGTACAAATTCTTCATGAAGTTAATTAAGAACTTTCCTTTCATTCAAGTAGATGAAAAGAAAAGCAAACTTCTCGAATTGGAAGAAAGGCTTTCCCCTTACAAAAGAGAAATATGGAAGGATATAAAGGAAGGTATTAAAGAAGTAGAACTCATTGAAAAAGGTGAAATGAAGGCCAAATCTGCCAAAGACTTTCTAAATGAGCTATAATATTATCATTACCAAAGGATTTGAAAGGGATTCAAAAGCTTTACTAAAAAAATACCCTTCACTAAAAACTGATTTAAGTTATCTTACAGAATCCCTTGAAATTGAACCTAAACAAGGGCAGCCTTTAGGAATGGACTGCTATAAAATACGCATTTCAATTACAAGCAAAGGTAAAGGAAAATCAGGGGGAGCAAGAATTATTACTTGTGTAAAGATAGCCTCAGACAATGTTTTTTTACTTACTATTTACGACAAGTCGCAAAAAGAAGATTTATCTGACAAGGAACTTAAAGAATTGCTCAGGCATTTATAGAAATCCATTCTTATTATGAGAAGCAAATAATTTCTAATTTCTTTCTGTCTATTTTTAAGTTTTGATTAAGCGGAAATTTTTCCAACTTCCTGAAGGAAGCAGGGATCATGTACCAGGGGAGTTTTAGCGTGAGAGCATGCCGGAGTTCCTCTTCTTTAACCTGATTTAAAGGGTCTTCAATAAAAGCAACTATTTCTTTCACGGTTTCGTCATCATTTCGCAAAGGGATGGCAACTGCATTTTTCCCGCATTTTTCTCTGATGGCATGTTCTATTTCCAGGATATTGACTCTATATCCACTGATTTTTATTTCATGGTCATTCCTCCCCAGGAAGAACATATCTCCATCCGCATCTTTTTCCACACGATCGCCTGTATTATACCAGGTTAATCCATCAACGCAACTAAAGCTATCATTTGCAGCTTTTTCATCATTGAAATAGCCATTTACAACTTGCGGACCGCTGATGTTCAAAATCTTGTCCTCTTCCCGGGAACCAAATCCTGTAAGATGTCCAGGAAAAATTTTCCCGATGCTAAGTATTCCGTTCCTGGATTTACTATGGCCTTCGGCCGGATTAAAATGGTAAGCGGATATTGCAATGGTAGTTTCCGTGGGGCCGTAAAGGTTAAACAGTTTCGATGCGGGTGCGGCAAGTGCCCATACAGTGGCAGTTTCAAGCAGCAGTGGTTCTCCGCAAAAAAGGCTGTAGCGCAAATCAGGAAAAGCATTTTCTTTCAGCAATCTCATCTTTTGCATTAAAACAGCCAGTGAAGGAACCGAGAACCACACGCTGATCTTTTCTTTTCTCAAATATTTTGCCATGGTCAGGGAGTATCTTTCGTCGGGAATGCAAAGGCAGGCTCCGGAAAGCCAGCAGGCAAAAAGGTCGTGAACGCTAAGATCGAAAGTAAGGTCGAAAGTCTGGGAAAAACGATCGGAGGGAGAGAAATTCATGATTGTAGCAAGGTTATCAAGGTAGGCAAGGACATTTCCGTTAGAGACGGGAACACCTTTTGGGATACCTGTAGAACCGGAGGTAAACATCAGGTAAGCCATATCGCTGATGCGGCTGGTAATTCCCGGAATATCATTTTTTTCTGAAGGCCGGGCAGATAAATACTTAAACCCGGAATTTGCAAGTCCTTCGGGCAAAGTATCATTGCCGGAAAAGATTAATAATGGCTTCCTGGGATAGTCTGTAAAAAGCCTGTTTACCTCCTCAAAATCTTCCGGTCCAAGCACCAATATTTCAGCACCGGATCGCTCGTACACAAACAGATTTCTTTCGGTCGGGAATCGTGGATTCATCGGGACATAAGCGCAGGAAGCCATCAGGATGCCCGGGATACCTGCATAGGCGGCCAGAGAGGGGGAACCCCATACAGCAACTACATTATGTGTTTTATCTTCTCTTTCAAGAATTTGAAGAGCAATTGCCGTAGCATTTTGTTTTAATGTATTGTAGGTATATTCAAACCCTTTTAGCTTCAATGCAGGGGAAGGCCCATACAAATCAGCAGCCTGTATGAATTGGTTTGCAAGCACAGCGTTTTGTTCCCTGTAGTATTTCTTCATGATTGTTTATTCGGGTTGAAGGCAATACCTTAGCAAGGCATCGGAAAAAAACTTAACCGCCCAGTTTGGATAGGCGAATGGCTCATAGCGCCCCCACATAGGAAAAGATCCGGTAATTGCTCCCTGGATATCTCTGCTACCATTTTTTTCCTGCAGCCATAAGAGTTGAGACAGCAGTTTACCGGCCAGGTGTTTATAATCTCCATCCTTGGATTGACCAGCCAGTTTCAGCCAGACTATTGCCATTTGGGCCATTCCTGTGAGTATGGGATGTTCAGAGCCATTCCATTTCTCATCGTATCTGCCGTGAAGAAAACCCTGTTTTTTATAAATCCCTGCCAGCATATCTGCCGGATAGGCGGCTGCTTCCAATAATTCCTTGTTTCCTAGTATAGTTCCGCAGTCGTGTAACCCGTCGATGGTATAAGCGATGGTGTGCAGGATAGGGCGGTCGTTATGTTTCATGGTATTATCACAATCAGAAAACCATCCGTTTCCCATTTGTTTTTTACGGGTTATCCATTCGAGGTTACGCAGGGCATGGTCGGCATAGCGTTGATTTCCGGTAATCTTCCATAGGTTCAGCAGAGGAACGTCGACATAGGAATCATAAACGCGGGCCTGGTTCATCAAAGCGTTCTTTTTCCAGTAGCCATCGGGGTGTTGCACATCGCATAACCAGTCTGCGCCTCTTATGGCACAATCAAGATATTCTTCCAGCCGGGTTTCCTCCCATGCGGCGATGAGGCCACGCAAGACCTGTCCGGTGTTAAAAACGATGGCGGGGCGGTTCTCATTCATCCTTCCGCCCTGCCAGCCACCATTGTCGAGCTGTATGGAAACAAGCCATGCAGCGGCTTTCAGGGCGGCTATCCGGGCTTCCTCCTGCTTTGAAAACCTGTAATAATCCAATAAAGTGGGGATAATATAACCGGTGGTTTCCGGATAGGAGGATGACCAGGATCCGGAAAGACTGTAGGAGCCCATTCCATTATCCTTCATCATTTTTTGGGCCGTGATCAGCCATCCTGCTGAAGAATCCAGACCTTCAGCAGCTTCTTCCCTGGTCGCCGGATCCAGCGAAAGCCACGCTTTTCTCTTAAACCATAATCTCAATTTTTCCCTGACAAGATAGCGCGAACGGCCACGGAAAAAGATCTTCAATATTTCCCTGGAGTATCTTAGTATACTTTTGATCATGAGCAGATAAAATGGATAAGCGCAAAGATAAGCCTAAAAGGCCGATGATAGTTCGCAATATCAATTAACTTTCCCCTGTCCTATTCTTATCATTTCTTCATAAAGATTCAGTCCTGATTTTCCTCTGAACTTTTCCGAAAAAGATTCGTTGTTCCAAAGCAGGATCATGGTTCCGCCTGTACGTTTAACCTGGTTGACAATAAAGGAATAATCATCCAGGTTGTAACCCTGACGGAAAGCCGTTTCCATGAAAGCAAAAGGATGAATACGCAAAGGAGTGGCAGCATCCATATCAAGATCGTAGAAAAAAAAGGAACGCGAGGTACCGGCCCTGAATCCGGGAGTGTTTACGTAACCCATAGAGTAGTCATTTTCCATATCTATGTTCAGAAGGTTGCGGTATGTCATTGGTATATTCAACACCAAAAAATGCTGGCGGCTGTTGTTGATCTCCCGGTTCAGAACCTGGGAAAGCTTACGGAATTCACCGTAAAGAAGTGAGGGATCCTGGATGGACGACCAGGAAGAATGTAAACCCACATCGCAATAATCGGCCAACGACTTTATCAGCACCTGGAATTTCCTGTTGCTGACCGAGATATTTTTATCGTTCGTACCATAATTGGCAAAAAGAATGAAATAAACGGTATCCAGCCTATATTTCCGGTGAATTTCCAGTTGCCGGACATACGTATCATACGGATCCGGTTCAAGGTTAAGGAGCACTCTTGTCCGCATTCGAATACTCTTAAAATCAAGATTTGTCAGTGCGTTCAGATAACCGGCCATGCTCCGGATAAGTCCTTTGTATTTATAAGCAAAAGCAGCATTGATATCAATGGTGGGAATGAAACGGTAATCTTTCCTGGGCAATTGGAGGAGCGGGTACTTCGTGGAAATCAGTTTTGCAAGCAATTCCAGCCATATATCCACTATAGGCAATTTCAGGAAATCCCTTTGGTAGGAAATACTAAACTTCGACTGGAAGCGGCCGTATTCATCCCTTACATAAGGAAGATACTCCTCATAACGGGAAAGCATAAAAAAACATGCAGCAAACACATCGAAGGGCATGATTGACCCCGGTTTAAAAACCTGGAATATAGCCGGCATTCCCTGATATTCCAGGAAGGTTATCTCCTTGCCTTCGATCCCCTTTTCCAAAAGCAAACCGCAGGAGGCAAGAAATATTCCTTGTCCGTGATCGGTATCGGAATAATTAATTTTAGGGCCATCAAACGACTTAAACTCATCAAGGGATGCGGTAAGGGTATATTTCCATCTGAAAACATCCCTAAAGACAAAATCAGCGATGTATTTAAATCTGTTTGAAAGTTTTGGTGAATAGATAAGTATCATACAATAACAAATTTAAGAAAAAAGCTTTCCTGAAAACAGGAAAGACAGCTTCACAAAATATAAAAGTTTTATTTTTGGATTTCAAACCGACACCCATCTCATGGAAAACTTCATCGTATCTGCAAGAAAATACAGGCCGGCAACATTTGACACGGTAGTGGGCCAGGCATCCATAACGAGGACGCTAAAAAATGCCATCCGTAACAACCAGATTGCCCAGGCATTTTTATTTTGCGGACCCAGGGGGGTTGGTAAAACCACCTGTGCCAGGATTCTTGCCAAGACCATCAACTGCCAGAATCTTACGGACAACATTGAGCCTTGCAACGAGTGTGAATCCTGCCGTTCGTTCAATAGTTCGGCATCCTTTAACATTCACGAACTGGATGCTGCTTCCAACAATTCTGTCGACGACATCCGCAATCTTGTGGACCAGGTACGCATACCTCCCCAGGCAGGAAAATACAAGGTATATATCATCGATGAGGTACATATGCTATCTGCTTCAGCGTTTAACGCCTTCCTGAAAACCCTTGAGGAACCTCCGGCTTACGCCAAGTTTATCCTGGCCACAACGGAGAAGCATAAAATCCTTCCCACGATTTTATCCCGCTGCCAGGTTTTTGATTTCAAGAGGATCACTGTTGAGGATATTGCATCGCATCTGCGTTATGTTGCCGACCAGGAAGAGGTTCAGGCCAGCGGGGATGCGCTGCATCTCATAGCACAGAAAGCGGATGGAGCACTCAGGGATGCACTCTCTATCTTCGATCAGTTGGTCAGCTTTACCGGGAAAAACCTTAGCTATGAGGTTGTTATCCAAAACCTTAACATCCTGGATTATGATTATTATTTCAGGATAACAGGGCATATTCTTGACGGAGACATTTCAAATACATTGCTTCTTATTAATGAGATCATCTCCAATGGTTTCGACGGGCAGCATTTCCTTACGGGCATGGGCGAGCATCTGCGCAATCTACTGGTAAGCAAAGATCCTGCAACACTTCAACTGCTTGAGGTTAGTCCGGGCCTTAAAGACAAATACCAGGCACAATCCGTCCGTTGCGATGCCGGGTTCCTGCTAAAAGCCCTCGACATCAACAATCAATGTGACATCACTTACAAAGCCAGCAACAACAAAAACCTCCACCTTGAACTGGCTTTGCTGCGTATGTGTTCACTATCAGGGTTAAAGGAACAAAGTCCGCCACCCGAAAAAAAAAACGTAACTCCTAGCCCACCGCCTCCTGCTAAAGAAAAGGAAAGTATCCCACCGGTAACTACCCGGCCACCGGAACCTGTAAAAAACGCTGATGAAAATGATGTTCCGAAAAATACCGGAGGAAAAACTTTACCGGGAACAGTATCTATTAAAAGGTCAAGACACAAACAGGATGAAGTGCCCGGGCAAATCAACGGAGACGATGATCTCAGCAATAAACCGGTAAAACCGTTTACTCAGGATGACCTGATCAGGGTATGGGGTTATTATCATGAAACGTTGAAAAACGATAGTCCCAGCCTGTACAGCACACTTACCAAAGATCTGCCGGTGCTGAAAGAAGACTTCATTATAGAGTTAAAGGTCTTTAACAAGGTTTTGGAGAAGGAAATAAACGACCGCCGGATGGATATGCTGGCCTATCTGCGCAAAGAGCTTGAGAATTACTCAATCAGCATGGAAATACTTGTTGATGAGGACATACAGGAAAGCAAGGCATATTTCCCCGAGGAGATCTTCCAGAAATTATCAGAAAAAAATCCAGCTCTCAGGGAGCTTAAAGACAAGCTTGATCTGGAGCTGGATTTCTAAATTAACTTTCCAACGTATCGGGAAAAATTAACAAATTGTTTCAAGTTGCAGGTTACAGGTTACAAGTTGCACGGCGCACCTGTAACCTGCAACCTGTAACTTGTATCCTGCTGAACATCATCCTGCTATCAACATAATTTTCACTGCATCGACGGATTCTTCACATTATCCGATGTATTTGAAGGCAGCAGAATGATCTCCACCTGATTATCGCCAAAGAATTTATTTGCAGCGGCTTTTAAGCTTTCCTGGGTCATATCGTTCACATAATCTTCATAATCCAGGAAATTGGCGGCATCTTCTGCGTTATAGTCAAAGTTTTTCAGGGTGCTCAACCAGAATCGGTTTTCCTTTAGTTTTTCCTGCCTTGTTTTCAGGAGATTTTCCTTAACACCATTAAGATCCTTCATCTGAGGACCATCGGTCTTAAGTTTATCGATCTCTTCATAAACAATGCTTTTCAGTTTATCGGTTTGATCGGGGTCACAGTCGAAAGTAATATTCACCTGATATCTCTCATAAGGGTATTGATTCTGCAAATCATAAATCCCAACACCGTAGGTACCACTTTGCTCTTCGCGGATGGATTCGGTATACCTGACATCAAGTATATCGCAAAGTACAGAAAGGTCCATTCTGTCGCGGAAATTATTAAAATCATATTCCCCGGTATATGCGATGTACACGGTACCTTTCGGGACTTCCATTTCCTTAATCACCTTCTTTTCTACCCTGTTCTGTGGGGGGCGTATGCCGTTATCACGCCAGTTTTCCTGACGCGTAACTTTGGGAAGGCTCGCGAGATATGTTTCAACAAGCGGACGCAAGCTGTCGGTATCAATATTTCCGACAAAGTAAAACGTAAAGCTTGTCGGGTCACCAAATCTCTCCCTGAAAATGAAGTTCAACCTGTTAAAATCAATTTCATCCATTAATTCAGGAGTAAGAGGTCTTACCATAGGATGATAATTGGCCATGGTCACACTGATCGTATCCTGGAAGGCAGCTCCCGGGTCATTTTTCCTGTTTTCCAGGAAGCCCTTAATCCTTGTGACATAGGAATTGAAAGCCTTTTCGTTCCTGGGAGGCTGGGTGTAATACAGATTTACCAGTTGCAACATGGTCTCCAGTTCTTTTACCGAACAACTGCCCGAAAAACCTTCATCCATATCACCGACATAAGGGCTCACATTTACGATCTTTCCTGCCAGCAATTTTTGCAATTCAATTAAGTCGAAACCGGCAATACCGCTTTCATTGATCATAGAGGAACAAAAACCGGCCGACATCTGGTCATCGAGGTCATAAAGAGAACTGCCCCCGAAGCTGAATGCCTGCATCAGGATCTCATCGTCTTTGAAGTCAGTAGGTTTCAGGATGACTTCTATTCCGTTTGACAGAATCCATTTTTCAGTACCCAGTTTTTTATCTTTTTTCACCTTTTCCACTTTTCCGGGAACGGGTTTTTCCGCCATCAGAGGCTTATCGGATACTTTATCCACATAAGGTTCAATTTCAGCCTGATCGATCGATTCAACGATAGCAATGACTTCATCCTTCATGGGTATGATCACATCCTCCCGTTCCGGGCCGGTAATGATCACAACGCGGTTATCGTCGGTAATCCATTTGGGGGCAAGTTTATTGAGTTCTTCGAGAGTGATTCCGGGTAAAATATCCTGAATAAAGGCATAATCAAATTCAACGCCCGGTGAGGGTTCATTTTCCAGGAAATGGCCGTAGTATTGCCAGACATAGGATTGGGATTCCTGTTTTTCTTTTTCTTTATATTGTTTTTCAATCTGGCTGAGAATTTCTTTTTTAGCACGTTCCAGTTCGGTTTCGGTGAAGCCGTATTTTTTCACTCTTTCGTTTTCCACCAGAAGCGTTTCGAGTGTCCGTTTTATCCCGTCATTTTTAGCAACAGCAAACGACATGTAGCTGTCTTTTGTTCTTACCATACTGGAATATGCTGTATAACCATAAATAAAGGGAGGATTTTCTTCCTGGAGCAGCTCTTGCAACCTGTTGTTCAGCATAGTATTGTAAAGCTGATGAACAATGGTCTGGCGATAATATCCCAGGTCCTTGTTTGTAATAGCGGGGTGCTTGTAGTGAAGCTGAACAAAAGTGTATTGAGCCTCGGGGTCTGTTTCTATGGCGACCAAAGTCTCACTGTGGTCAGGAACGGGGTAATCCACTCTTTCCTTGGGATTGGTAGCGGCAGGGATGGCAGAAAACAGATCTTTGATCTTGCCTTCCATCCAGTCGGCATCGAAGTCACCCACAGCAATAATGGCCTGCAGATCAGGACGGTACCAGTCGTTATAGAAGCGTTTCAGCACCTCATACGGAGCATTATCAATGATTTCGATATCCCCGATAACATCCCTGTCGGCATATTTCGAACCCTGATAAAGGGTTTTATCGGTTTTCGTCATCATACGGAACATCGCACCACGGCGTGTGCGCCATTCTTCATGGATCACTCCGCGCTCATTGTCAATTTCTTCATCTTCAAACGATACATTGCTGGCCCAGTCGTGCAGGATCAGCAATGCGGTATCGATATTTTCCACGGGAGTAACCGGTACTTTCTGCAGCATGTAAGTAGTCACATCCTGGCTTGTAAAAGCATTGATCTCCGGGCCAAATTTCATGCCTATGGACTGGAGATAGTTGATAATGTCGTGTTTCTCGAAATTTTTGGTGCCATTAAAAGCCATGTGCTCACAAAAATGAGCAAGGCCGTTCTGGTCATCGTCTTCCAGGATGGCGCCGGCATTAACTGCCAGATAGAATTCAGCCCTGTCTTTAGGATGACTATTGTGGCGAATATAATAGGTAAGGCCGTTATCAAGCTTACCCATTTTCACATTTGGATCCAGCGTTACAGCGCTGTTCCAGTCATAATTTTTTTCCTGGGCCATAGCCGTCAGCATAAAAGCTATTACGGCCAGGGTCAGGAATCCTTTCATTACAATTTTTTTCATAAGATGGAGGTTTGTTTAAGGCAAAAATATTCATTTTCGCTGATACATCGGTTTATAAACAACCACTATGCAGGATTATTTTACCAACGGTATAAAATGGCTTTCATTCTAACCAATGAACCATTACATTTGCATGGTATAAAATGCATACTATGCTCAGGCAGCTGGCAACCCTGATACTTAAACTTTCCGGATGGAAGATGGTAGGGGAATTTCCTTATCATGTAAAGAAATGTGTGATAGTGATAGCGCCGCACACCAGCAATTACGATTATATCATCGGGCGCTTGTTTTTCTTTATGATCAACGTACATGTTAAGTTCCTCATAAAGAAGGAGATCTTCGTATTTCCCATAGGCGGGTTGATCCGTTACTGGGGAGGGATACCGGTCGACCGCAAGCGAAACAATCATATGGTAGATTACGTGGCGGAGCAATTCAGTAAGCATGAAAGACTGTATGTGGTTGTCACCCCGGAAGGAACCCGCAAACTGGTACCACACTGGAAGCGGGGGTTTTACTATATTGCCCTGAAGGCTAAAATCCCTTTGGCTTTATCATTCCTGGATTATCCGAAGAAGGAAGTGGGGGTAATGGAGATTTTCCAACCAAGCGGTAATTATGCCAAAGATCTTGCCTATATAGAAAGCCTTTACCGTGATAAAACGGGGAGGCATCCGGAGCAGTTTAATTTGTATGTAAAAAGGGACTCCATCGGGTAGGATGGAGTCCCTTTTTAGTGGGAGTTACTGGATTCGAACCAGTGACCCTCTGCTTGTAAGGCAGCGGTTTTTCCTTATATTTTTTCACAAAATTTCTTACTCTGACTTGCTATAAGGCAATATTTATAGTATTTTTGTTTTATTATGTTTTTATCGATATCTTTTATGTAACCTTTACCAAAACCTTTACCTATGAAAGCCACACTTTACTTCAATAAGCATAAGAAAAATGCCGATGGAGAATTCCCTGTTTGGATAAGACTCGCACGCAAGAACAAAATGAAGTATGTAGCTACCGGAATCACACTTCCTATGAAAAACTGGAATCAGGAGAAAAACGAGTTTAAAGGAAATCACCCTCATAAGGAGCAAATAGTTAGCACGCTTAATGAAATTATCACTAAATACACATCCAAGATTGCTGAATTAAGCTACATGGGTAAAGAAGTTTCCCTGGACCAACTTGTAATTATGGTAAACAATCCTGTAAAAGATACCAGCGTGCTTGACTATTTCAAGGTCAGGATTGCAGAGCTTAAGGAAGATGGTCGAATTGGGAACTCAAGAGCCTATATTACTTCCATGAACGCACTTAAAAGGTATAAATCCGGTGACTATTTTTTTTCTGACATAGATTTTGGCTTTTTAGAAAGCTGGGCAAGGTTCCTGAAAAAAGAAGGTGCCGGAAACGCAGCAATTAACAATTATATGAGAACACTCCGGGCTTTGTTTAATCATGCTATAAGAAAAGGATATTGCAAACTTGAACATTATCCTTTTGAAGATAGAACCGGTGGGTATTCAGTTGCACATCATCATCCTGTAGCAAAAAAACAAAAGGCATTAACCACAGAAGAGATACAAAGGCTTATTAATCTTGAAGAAGATAACGATAATCACAGATACCTTGTATTCATGTATTACACGGGAGGTATGGATTTCATTGATATGGCACATCTTACATGCAATAACATAGCTGATGGGGATATAAAATATTTCAGGCAGAAACTGATTAATAAGCAAAATCAGATGGAAATTCATTTTGGATTGCACCCAAAAGCCTTGGAAATTATCGATTTTTACAGAAATCAGCGAAAAGTAGTATCACTTGATAAAGATGATTATATTTTCCCAATCCTGCATAAGGAAATCCACATCACAGAGCAACAGAAACACGACCGGATTAATAAAATGCGTAAAAAATATAATCACAGCCTTAAAGATTTTGCAAAAAAAGCGAACATTGCTGCAGACCTTACCAGCAAGACGATCCGGCATACAGCACTAACCGAATTAGCACGGAAAGGAAGCACCATTGATGTTATTCAGAGAATAGGCGGGCATAAAAATTTACAAACCACAAGGGGATATATGAAGAATGCAGATGATGAAAGAACTACAACTGCGTTAAAACAACTTTGAGCCCTTATTCCCTAAATGAAAAACTTCATGTCACTTTATTCAATAATGCATTCCAGCACCTATTGCGATTCTAAAAATATTACCTTTGGACATAAGTATTCAGTTTTCATCACAGCCAGATCATGAAAATTAACTCCGATGTTAATATCCTGGGTAGTATACCCGACATGAATATTGTTATGTCAGTAATTGGCAAATCAATGGCTGACCTGAGAAAGGATGGCGGAATACAGACTTTCACTTCCATTAAAACCGATAAATCAGTTGTTGGGTTTAGGAAAGCTTTAAATCGCAACATTCTAAGGTATAAGAATCCTGAAATTGAAACGCTCATAAGTAGTATGCTTCAGGCAGAATCTATTTCACCTGACAGTTTATTGATGCTTTTCTGGAACGCCAGCTATAACAACGATCTTCTGGATTACCTCAACAGGATGGTATTCTTCCCTGCGCTTTATAGTGGCCGTATTTCTGTGCGTCAGGATGAGGTCATTGCTTGTATGAAAGACTTAAAACCGTCTGAAACGGTAATACAAAATTGGTCGGAATCTACTCTCAGGATCACTTCTTCAAAGTACCTTACTTTTCTGAAGAAGCTTAACCTGATGGAAGGAAGTCAAAACAAAACCATTTTACATCCTTACCTGGATGATAAAATGTGGATATTATTTCTTTATTGGCTTTCCGCTGTGGAGAATAAAGTTAATGTGCTTGAAAGCAAGTGGTTGCAATACTCCTTTAATGAAAGGCAAATATTTATTGAAAGAATATTGCAGAAAAAATACCTAAAATTCATTCATATCAGCTTTTCAGGTGATAGTTTGAAAATTGAACCCATAATGTCCTATAAAAAGATTTATCATGCCCTCATCCAGTCCTGATATTATCATAAATGAAGTTAAACGCCTTGTTGAATCTGATAAACGATCTGAAATCAGGTTAAATGCAAACGGGGGAAACTCCATACTGGTGGTTTGTCCGCCTGATAGTGAACCAGAGTACATTCAAGCTATGGAAAACCAGATGGAAGATGGATACGAGATCATCAAACTGGATGATCTTCTCATGAATTTTGTTGAATCAAACAGACAGGAAATAGAGGATCGCTTTGATTTGCTTAGAGGTTCTGTAGAACAAGTATTCAAATTGCCCCAGGGTGAAGATGGCCAAGATCTTTATAAAATAATTATGGATAGCATAGTAAATAGCTTTCAGGCCAATAAAATCCCCGTACTCGTCAATACAGGTTCCCTGTACGGCAGTGGAATTGAAAATATTCACATCATGGAAAACGAACAGGTAATGAAATCTCCTTACCCTCTGATTATTCTTTATCCTGCCGTCAGAGACCACGACAGGTTGATGTTCCTTGGGATCAGACCTGCTTCAAAATACAGATGTATGATAATGGAATAATTTAATTTAAACAGCCATGTTGATTAAAGATATTTTAACCATCGATCTCTCAGAAGATATTAAAAATGTAATAGACCTGGAGGATATCTCAGAGGCTGAGATCCTTTCTGAAATTGAGAATTACATAATAACCGACGGGTTGGCCAGGGAATACATGGATTTTGTGTCGAAATTCACGGCAAACACCCTTGAAACAGGTGTCTGGCTCTCCGGTTTCTATGGATCAGGCAAGTCCTATTTTGGGAAAATGCTGGGCTATATGCTCAGTAATCGCATTATTTCAGGAACACCGGCAAGAGACAGAATATTGCAACGCTTTACCGGCATCAATGATGAATCCTTAATCAGGAATACCATATCACGATTGAATTCTGAACAATGCATAGTGATCTCCCTGGATATTGCTAAACAGGATACTTCAAAAGGATTAGCCTTTACTTTATTCCGTAACTTTCTCAGATCAATAGAATTGCCTGAAAATGAACACGGCATCCTGTTATATAAATTAATGCTTAAAGAGGGTTTTACGGATATAAACGACTTTATTTTTCAAAAACTCAATAAGAAATGGGCAGATGCAAAACGTCATCTGACAGAGTATTCCAAAGAAGCTAAATCAATATACCTGACAGGGGGAAACGATGAAAATGATTATCATAATATCTTGGTTACTATTCGCAGGGACATGGACCACTTCGATGCCTCCAGGCTACGGGATGAGTTGAAAACCTATTTTACCATCGAAAAAGATATTAAACTGGTCTTTATCTTCGATGAGTCAAGCGAAGCCATTAACCAGAAAAAGTTTTCTTTACTTGACCTGGAGGGTATCAGTGAAGCTCTGTCGGATTCGGAATTGCTGCGGAAAACATGGACCATTGCCATTGCCCAGGAAAAACTTGATGATGTTATCAGCAATTCCAGCGTTAACCGTGCTCAATTAACCAAAGTTACAGACCGTTTTAAAACCAAAATCCATCTTGAAGCCACCGAAGTAGATGTTATTATCCAAAGCAGATTATTGAAGAAATCTAAGGCGGGCCTTCAAGAACTGGAAGCTCACTACAACTGGAATACGGGGAAAATTGCCGATCATGCGGCTTTAATTGCAACAGGAATCACCAAAACAGATACTCTGGATTCCTGGTTAACCTATTATCCTTTTTACAAGTACCAGTTTGATCTCCTTCAAAATTTCCTGTTTGGAACAAAAGGCTATGTCTCAACCAAGGTAGCCGCCAGGGGGATGATCATCACAACTTATGACATTTTAAAACAACATCTTCAGCATAACAAATTGTTTGAAATTGCTACCGGCTGGCAAATCACCAGGGAAGCACAACCCCAGCCTCCTGTCAGGCTGGTTAATCGTTATTCAAACGCTGAAAATATCCTTAAGGAAAGCGGATCTGAAATTTCCGGCAGGAAATTGCTTGAAACCATACATTTTCTGGCTGAAGCCGAAGTAGTGCCCACTACACTTCCAAATATAACCAAATCATTTGTTTCTGACGCAGATGAATATCATCAGGTCAATCCAAAAATAAAAAAAGCTCTTGAAATACTTGAAGAAGCAAGGATACTACTGCCTTCAAACGGGACTTACCGGATTACCTCCGATATCGAGGAACGCCTGCTGGATGAAATGAATGGTTTCACCGTGCAACAATACCAGAAAAAAAGGCAGATGGTTAATGCATACAAAACCAATAACATTATTAAAACCTTAGCGAGAACAACAGATAACAATTTACAGTATGATTTCTATATAACCACCGATAACGATGATGAGCTAACTAATCCGGGAAAAAAGTTCCTGAAAATCAAGCTAAAAAGTGTTTACAACATCAGTGACAACAGGGGAGCAGACATTGATCAGCTTAAGATCGCCCATCAAAATGATAAAGACCTGATTTACCTTGTTCCTGATAACAGCTCCTTTAAAGAAATAGACAAACTAATTGATGAAGTAGAGCGTATTACTTACCTGGAGCAGAAATATGACAATCCACAGTCGGATGAAGCACCTATCATGAGAGCTTTTTCGGCTGCCAAATCGGATAAATTAAAACGAATAACAGATCTGGTTGAACAGTCCCTGCAAAAAGGAACAGCAATATACCTGTTCAATACTTTCCAGCTTGATAAGGACTCCTGGCAGGCAACACTTCAAAAACGTCAGAAGAACCTTATCAGCAATGTGTATCACAAGAGACTATCCGCTCAGCTTAGTGATGAGTTGGCTGCACGCGTGATTAAAGAAACAAATGCCAGCCGTTTGCAATCTTATTTCACCGGTCCTGAATTCCTGTTTTTCGATGCACAGGGGAATTTTATCGGAGAAAACCTGAAAGTAGCCGAAGAAATTCTTTTTAAGATCAGAAACACGTATGTAGATGGAGCGGCCCTTGAAAAAGACCTGGAACTGCCTCCAACAGGATACACCTTTGGCACGGTTATTTCGACAGTTGCAACCCTGATGAGGGCAGGCAAAATAATGGCAAAGCACAACGGAGCCGAGAAATTTTCCTGGCAAGATCCGGGTGTCACGGAAATTTTTTCAGCAGCAAGAGAATTTCGCAGGGCTAGCTTTAAGTTGATGTCTAAGTCTTTAACTGCCCAAAACAAACAAATAATTGCCCAGTTTCTTCTTGATACGGATGTAGTAAAATATACGGATCGGAGAATAAACTACAATTCAAACGAATTTGAACTGATTAATGCTTTGCGTGACCTTGCCAGATTGATGTGCGATAAAGTTGACAACATGCGAAAGCAGAATAAGGACTTTGATGTTTTGTTCCCGGAACTGGAATCAAAGAAAGATAATCTTGCAGGATTTACAGGGGCTGTGAGTGAAGCAAATTATATTGAAAGGGCAGAAAACTTTCTGGAAAACAAAGAAACCTTCCTCCAATCTCTTAAAACCATTGAAAAAGTTGAAAAATTCATTGGCAATAATTTGCCCAAGCTATTGCAATGGAGGCAATTTGTAAATGATGTGAATGATGAATTAAGAAAAGCCGCAAAAGCCAACGATACCATTGCACGATTAACCAAGGAATTCAATGATTTGTACGAACATGAAGTAGTAAAAAACTTTGCCGGGATACAACAAACGGCACAAAAAATCAAAGACGAATACCACAGGATTTTCCAGGAGGCTGCCACTGACATGGCTCAAAAATATGTACAACTGCAGAAAGATGCTGAGGCTTTGATAAAAGAGATTCACAGCCTGCCTGCCGGGCTCAACAAAGAAGGACTTGACAAAGCCGGTGACATCCTTAAATATGCAGAACAAAGGAAACAGGCTGCTGTCATCCTGGATTTTGACGTGCACGAAAAACAAACCAGGTTTACATACTCTGAAGTACTATCATTCACTGAGTTATACAATACAAAGAGCACCGAGCTATCCATCATATCGGCAGGTTTAATAAGAACGGCACCGGTAGGTGATAAACCAGGAGTACCTGAAAAACCGCTTAAAAAGAAACATTCAACCAGGCTGCCTTCTCAGTTTATGAAGGTGGTTGCATACAAAAAGTGGCTGCAACAGGAACTTCAAAAGCTTGCCGG
>JAHJRE010000028.1 GCA_018831055.1 Bacteroidota bacterium | reverse complement strand
TGCTGGGGACTGGGGACTGGGTGCTGGGGGCTGGTTGCTGGGGACGGGTTGCAGGGGACACCATGCTGCTTGAAACCTGTAACCTGCAACTTGTAATTGTTTATTCCCAATTCTCATTTTCCATTCGAATCCAAATCCTGGGCATACATGTAAAAAAGGGCGTTAATAGTATTTAACGCCCTAAAAAAATTGAGCAGACCAGCAGAATGTATCTTATCAGGGATAAATAACGCTGTTATCCCGGTATCCGGGTAAATCCATATACCAATCCTGGAACAAGACTCCACCCGATTCAGCCCAGGCTACAAACTTCAGATAACCGGTTATTATATCCTCACGTTCGATCATATGTTCGAATTCTTCAGGAATGTTAATAACCCAGGGCAGGTGGTTAGTAGTTTCGAAATAGTCACCCGTACCCGGATTGGATGCATCATCCTCAGTGCCAAAATAGGCTATATCGATCAGATCTGTTGGCAAATAATCGATCATATGAACCTCCCTCCCTCGTGTACGATCTATAATTAAAAAGGGATTATACGGCGGGTTACCGACCGATGCCATGGGGGTACCCAGGGAAACAACAACAGTTGTTGTATCTGCATCCTGTGTATTGCTGCCATCCGGCAAGACATTAACAAAGGGCATATTGCCAAGAGCTTTATAAACGTTGTCGTAAACAATAATCACAGCATCGTTCTGTTCGGCTTCCGTGCCATTACCGGAAATGGTAAGATATGTATCAAGTATCTCCTGCCCTGTTACAGCGGATACAGAGGAATATCCTATCGGAACAGAGAAACCAAAGCCATTCTTGTATCCGGCCCCGGTTGCAAGTATCTTAAATTTACCGATGATTTCTACAATAGAATTACCGGCATTGGTTACCGGATTAAACTGATAGGAAAGCACCAGATCGTTGAAGTCATAGTCTCCCTGTGATGGCCAGTAGTCTTCAAAAGCAAGGGTTCCAAAGGTATTTTCCGAAGGATAATAGTTGTTATATGCCCGGTCGGGATCGTTGGGATAATCATCATTGGTATCCGTCACGCCATCACCATCGGTATCGGGATCCGTTGGTGTTCCTGCTCCCGGATTGCAATCACCGTTCTGCGGAACATATGCCTGACATTGGGTTACGTTGGGACCCAAGGTCCCATACAGACTTTCAATACCGTCAGCATCACAGATATCTATATTATTGGTCAGGCTACCGTCGTTCCATATCTCAGTCTTGTCATTTACATCCAACCTGGCATATGTGGTAACCGGTCCGGTGACCGGACTGCCTACCTCCAGATCCTCTAAAAACATCAAAGACCCAGCTCCTAAAGTAATTGTATTGCCGTTTAGTTCTGTTTCCAGTCCGGCTTCCATATATCCGTTATTTTCCAGATTGGCATAAATAAGGATTTTCTTGGTCGTCTCAATACGGCAATTATTGGTTAAGGTGCTACCGCTGTTGATTTCTATATGGTTTAGCGCATATATTTCCCCATTATTCGTAATGGTGGAGTTATTGCTTGCTTCCAGTTTGTTCGACAGATGCATGGTACCGTTATTTACCATTTCGCCTCCTGTATAAATGTCAAATCCTTTAAGGTATACATCCCCATTATTTTCAAAATAACCGGCCAGCCCAATGGTTGAATTATTAAAATCAAGTGAATCACCATAATTCAGGAACTGAGCGGTTCCCGACCATACTTGATAGTTACTGCAACTGAACACTCCTGTCTCAGAAACAATTATGGTAGGATCCCCACTCCATTGTTCAATCTTTGTAGAAACCAATGTTCCGCATACTTTCAAAGTCGCAGCACCACCTGTAAACGTAATCCTGCCATTAAATACCGCCCCTTCAGGAATACAAACCGTATCACCGGCATTAATATTAATGTTCTGATTGGTAACCCCGGGATAACTGATTGTACATCCTGAATTACAATCCGGAGGAGGATTGAAAAAGTATTCTGATTTATCATTAACGCTTTCTCCCACGTTAACCGTTAAACTCGAACCGGAAACCGCTACTTCCCTCAGCTCATATACCATTTCACCGTAGCGTGCAAGTACCCATAAATGCTCCATCCGTGTGGGTAAGGCAATTGTGGTTTCAAAGTCTTTCCCGCTTGCTATCAAACCTTTTGACATAACCTCCCCTCCGGCAAATGGATAATCGTTGTAAAGGGAGACCGTTAACTTCGCATCCGCGGGCAATTCCGCAGCTACCATCCGTATCCGGATCGAAACATCCTCGGTTGTTTGAAAATCAAATCCCGGCGGGACCTGAATTTCACTGAATTCATCTACAACATGCTGAGGAGTTTCTTCCTCCGGAGTTTCTTCCTTTTGACAGGAATGAATCAGGGTCAGGCCTGAGAATGCAAGCAAAACCCATAAAAATGTAAGTAATCTGGCTTTTTTCATAGTTATAACTTAGATTATGGTTGATTTTCTGAATCCATACATCATACCCGTTTGGCATACCTGTCCAAAGCAATAGCATGATAAATTAAGTGGATCGTCAATAAGGTGGGTTGCAGTGTTATACATTCATAACCGTTGCAAGGTTACGAAATTATTAGCATTAAATTATCATATAAAAAATAGAAACCGTCTTTTCAGACGGTTTCCTGCAATAAGAAGCAACTTTTGGAAAATGCATAGTAGCATCATTTCTTTCTACGGAAAGACGGGTTTAAGGTTCGGTAAGGGGGAATAAAAGTGGGATAAGGTTCCCTACATCCGGTCAGGAACATCAATACCAAGAAGATTCATCGCAGATTTTAAGATTTTCCCGGTGGTTGCGGAAAGGATCAGGCGAAAATTCTTTGACGCTTCATTTTCTGCTCTTAAAACGGGAATTTCCTGATAAAACTGATTGAATTCCTTTGCAAGATCGAAGGCATAATTGGCAATAAGCGCAGGAGAGTACTGTTCACCGGCATCCTGGACAATATTGGGATAATCCCAGATTAGTTTCATGAGAGAGCGTTCTTTATCCAGGATATTGCCGGGTACTGGATATTCATAATCAGGCTCTCCGGCTTTAGCCAAAAGAGAACGGATCCGTGCATGAGTATACTGGATAAACGGGCCTGTATTACCATTAAAGTCAACCGACTCTTCAGGATTGAACAACATGTTTTTCCTGGGGTCCACTTTAAGGATATAGTACTTCAAAGCCCCCATACCTATCATGGTATAAAAGGCATTTGCCTCTGCATCTGTCGAGAACTCAGCCTTTCCAAGGTCAGATGTCATCCTTGCAGCCGTTTCATTCATTTCATCCATCAGGTCATCAGCATCCACTACGGTACCTTCACGGCTTTTCATCCTTCCTGAAGGAAGCTCTACCATACCATATGAAATATGTATAATATCGCCGGCCCATTCCCGTCCCAGTTTCTTTAAGATAAGCCGTAGTACATCAAAATGGTAATTTTGCTCATTCCCTACCACATATAATAGCTTACCGGGATGATAATCATCATACCTGAGCTGGGCGGTGCCCAGATCCTGGGTCATGTAAACCGAAGTTCCATCGGAACGCAATAACAATTTTTTATCCAAACCCTCACCACTAAGGTCACACCAAACCGACCCATCATCAATTTTGTAAAAGGCTCCTGAGTTAATCCCTTCCATAACAATTTCCTTCCCCAGGAGATAGGTATCTGATTCATAATAAGTTTTATCAAAATCAATACCCATACGGTGATAGGTCTGCTCAAACCCATCATATACCCATTGGTTCATTTGTTGCCACAATGCTCTTGTTTCCTTATCGCCATGTTCCCAGTCCTGAAGCATTTTCCTGGCTTGCATCATTAAATCACTGCTCTTCTCGGCTTCATCATCGCTTAAGCCCTGTCCCTTTAGATCATTAATCTCCTTTTTGAGTTCTTTATCAAACTGAACATAATAATTACCCACGAACTTATCCCCCTTTTCTCCGGTCTTATCAGGCAAAGCACCGTTAGCCCATTTATTCCAGGCAAGCATTGTTTTGCAAATATGTATTCCCCTGTCGTTAACCAGATTCACCTTAACTACTTTGTGGCCATTTGCCTGTAAAATTTTTGCAATTGACCAGCCCAGAAGGTTATTTCTAACATGTCCGAGATGAAGCGGCTTATTGGTATTGGGAGAAGAGAACTCTATCACCACAGGAGCAAGATCTTCGCGGACCTCGTTTAATCCGTAATGCAGATTATGAAAAGCACCACGAAGAGCTTCTATCCAATATTCATTTGAAACAACAATATTCAGGAATCCTTTGATCACATTGAATCTTTGCACCTCCTGCATGTGAGTTGCAAGATAATTTCCAACCTCCGATGCGGTAACTTCCGGCGATTTTCCTGAAAATTTCAAAAAGGGAAACACATTGATGGTAAAATCACCTTCAAATTCCTTTCTCGTCTTTTGCACTTGTGACGAATCCAGAGAAATTTCCTTTCCATACAAGTCACTAAAAGCCTTCTGTACACCTTTTGTTATTTTGTCCTTCAACATTTTCCCCGATTTTTTCGGCAAAGATACCAAATTGACGAAATGCATAAACTATGACTGTGTAATCCTGTCCTTTTAACAATTTTCTCATATTAAACCTGTTGGTTTAAATTAAACTTTTAATTTTGCGGATATTTTGTGAATCAATTTTATAAACCAAAGGGAACTAGTAATGAAAAAACGAGTAATCATTATTGGTGCTGCGGGAAGAGATTTCCACAATTTCAACACTTATTTTCGTGGAAATGAAAACTACAATGTTGTAGCCTATACGGCTGCCCAGATTCCCGATATCGACGGAAGGAAATACCCGGCTGAACTGGCCGGTGGACTTTACCCGGACGGTATCCCAATTTATGCAGAAGAAGATCTCCCTGAGTTAATTAAAAAACTGGAAGCTGACATATGCGTTTTCGCATACAGCGATGTGACCTACGACAAGGTCATGGGCGTCAGCGCCATTGTGAATGCAGCCGGAGCAGATTTTATGCTTCTCGGACCCAAAGACACAATGGTTAAATCCACCAAACCCGTCATTGCCATTGGCGCAATTCGTACCGGTTGTGGAAAAAGCCAGACCTCCAGAAGAGTTATTGAACTCCTGATGGAAAAAGGATTAAAAGTTGTTGCTGTAAGACATCCTATGCCATATGGCAACCTGGTGGAACAAAAGGTGCAACGTTTCGCCAAAGTGGAGGATCTCGACAAGCACAAATGTACTATTGAAGAAATGGAAGAATATGAGCCTCACGTTGTTAGGGGTAATGTTATTTACGCAGGAGTTGATTATGAGGCTATCCTCAGGGCCGCTGAAAACGACCCCGATGGCTGCGATGTTGTTATCTGGGATGGAGGCAACAACGATTTTCCTTTTTATGCTCCCGATCTTATGATAACCGTGGTAGACCCACACAGGCCAGGTCATGAACTCAGATATTACCCGGGTGAGGTAACACTGAGAATGGCAGACGTTGTTGTAATCAATAAGATGGACAGCGCCGGTCCTGAAGCCATTCAGATTGTTAGAGATAATATCTCAAAGGTAAACCCAAAAGCAATAGTTGTCGATGGTGCATCACCCATCAAGGTTGATGATCCCAGCCTGATCAAAGGGAAAAAAGTCCTTGTGGTAGAAGACGGCCCAACGCTTACCCATGGCGAAATGAAAATTGGAGCGGGAACGGTGGCTGCAAAGAAATTTGGTGCGGCCGAACTCGTGGACCCAAGACCTTATACCGTTGGAAAATTATCCCAAACATTCAAAATCTATCCCAATATTGGAACATTATTACCTGCAATGGGATACGGTGATGAACAACGCCATGACCTGCAAGCTACTATTGAGAATACCGAATGCGATGCTGTGGTAATTGGCACCCCTATTGACCTGAACCGCATTATTAAGATCAACAAACCCAATACAAGGGTCTATTATGATCTCCAGGAAATCGGTTCACCTGACCTCTCAGAGGTCATCAATGACTTTATCAGCAAATTCAACCTTAATAAATAAGGTACCGGGCGGCTCTTTTGAGCCGCCTTTTTTTTAATCATAAGTTATTAACAATGACCTTCATGGAGCTTAAAAATTCATAATTTTATCGCATTGCAAGATCCATCATAAATACTACCCCGATGAAAAATAAAAGCCTCATTTCCATAAATGATTATACCCGGGAAGAACAGATACGAATCCTGGATTACGCGGCAGAATTTGAAGCAAACCCAGTACAAACTATTCTTCAGGGCCTGGTGGTTGCCACTTTGTTCTTTGAGCCCTCCACACGCACAAGGCTTAGCTTCGAAAGTGCCGCAAACCGTTTGGGTGCAAGAGTAATTGGGTTTTCCGACAGCGCTTCCTCAAGTGTAAAAAAAGGAGAATCCCTTAAGGATACTATTCTGACAGTCAGCAATTACTCCGATTTAATCGTCATGCGCCATCCTAGAGAAGGCAGCGCACGCTATGCCAGCGAGGTATCGCCGGTACCGATTATCAATGCGGGAGACGGCGCTAACCAACATCCCACTCAAACCCTGCTTGATATGTATTCTATCAAGAAAACCCAGGGAACATTAGACGGCCTTCAGATAGCTTTTGTCGGAGACCTGAAATATGGCCGGACCGTTCATTCTCTCACTATGGCAATGTGCAATTTCAAAACAACCTTCCACCTTGTCTCACCACAGGAACTGAAACTGCCTTCCTATGTCAAACAGCATATTAAAGAAAATAAGCTGGAGTATTATCAATACACTGATCTTCAGGAAGCTATACCTAATGTAGATATTCTGTATATGACCCGTATTCAGAGAGAAAGGTTTTCAGACCCTATTGAATATGAACGGGTGAAAAATGCATATATCCTGAACAATTCCATGTTAGGAGACGCCAGATCAAACATGAAAATACTACATCCTTTGCCCCGGGTAAACGAAATCACGGAAGACGTTGATGCCAACCCTATGGCATATTACTTTAAACAAGCAGAAAATGGAGTCTATGTAAGACAAGCACTATTAGCAACCATCCTGGGTGTAAAATAAAAATAGCTTAACCATGGAAAACAAAATAAAAGAATTACAGGTATCGGCCATTGAAAATGGTACCGTGATCGATCATATTCCTGCCGGAAATGTGTTTCTGGCAATACGAATCCTGAACCTCGACCGCTCAACCGAACAAATCCTTTTTGGTACCAACCTCGAAAGTAAAAAATACGGTACCAAGGGAATTATTAAAGTCAGCAACCGCTACTTCGAAGCTGAAGAACTTAATAAAATCGCCCTGGTTGCTCCAACGGCAACCATCATCATTATCAAAGACTACCATGTAATTGAAAAGAAACGGGTCGAAGTCCCTGACAAGATCAGCAAGTTCATCAAATGTGTCAACCCCAATTGCATCACCAACAACGAAGCCGTTCCAACGAAATTCCACGTTGTGGATAAGGAGGATACCAAGTTACAGTGCTGCTATTGCGAAAAGATTACAGCCAAGGATAATATGGTCTTCCTGTAAAACCATCATTCCATGATCTGTTTTGCCATTCATCGCTAAAAATCCGGAGGGCAGAGCGTTTTGAGTAAATATATCAAAAAGCTGATCGAACAGGGTGAACATCAGCAACTTGATTTTAAATTTGAGATTTCAGACTCCAGGAAAATAGCCAGGACTCTGGTAGCATTCACCAATACCAAGGGAGGTAAGATTTTAGTTGGCGTAAAAGATAACGGAGTTATTGCCGGCATCAGAAGCGATGAAGAATATTATATGATAGAAGCAGCTGCTACTCTCTATTCCCGCCCTGAAGTAAAGTTTACAACCAGGGAATGGGATATTGACGGGAAAATCGTACTCGAAGTAGACATTCCGCCCAGCAATCATAGGCCTCATCTGGCACCATACAAAGATAACCTCTGGAAAGCCTATATAAGGGTAGATGATCAAAATCTTCTGGCAAACAGGATACTTCTTAAAACCTGGGAATTGTCAGGAATAGAAAAGAATGTTACTATCAGGTACAGGGAAGAGGAAAAATTTCTCATGGAATATCTGGAGAAAAAAAACAGGATCACATTTTCACAATTTTGCCGGATTGGGGGTATTCCCAGACAAAAGGCAGAAACCATACTAATAAATTTCATCCTGTTGAAAATAATAACAATGGAGATTACAGAAAAACAAGTTTACTATCGGATTGCCGAAACCAATTCTTAATAAATACTCCGGAACTTGATCAGTATAAAAAACATAGAAAAAGCATATAACGAGAGAAAAGCTTTATACGACTTTTCTCTTGAAATTTCAAAAGGAGAGTTTTTTGGTATTCTAGGCCCGAATGGTGCAGGAAAAACTACACTGATCCAGTTGATCACAGGAATATTAATACCCGATAATGGGAAGATATTTGTAAACGGTGCATCCGTATCAAGCGATAAAAGGACCATTGCATCCCAAATCGGAGTAGTTCCCCAGGATATTGCTTTATACAATTCGTTAACTGCATTGCAAAACCTTCTTTTTTGGGGTGGGTTTTATTCCGTAAACAAAACCCGTTTAAAAAGCAGGGCATACGAACTTCTTGAAAAGGTTGGACTCCTGGAACGCGCTAATTCCAGAGTCGGAACGTTTTCTGGTGGCATGAAAAGAAGAATAAACCTTGCAGTTGCACTTATGCATAATCCCGCAATCCTGATTATGGATGAACCAACAGTAGGGATCGACCCTCAAAGCAGAAACCTTATCCACAACCTGCTTAATGAAATTCACACCAGGGGCTGTACCATATTATATACATCCCATTACCTGGATGAATTCGAGAAACTTTGCGATAAGATTGCCATCATGGATAAAGGGGTACTGGTCGCTGAAGGCAATATAGATGAATTGCGGAGAAAATATGCACCAGACGACCTGGTAGTTGTTAAGTTGGAAAAACCCGTGACTGTTGATACCCTGCAGGAACTGTTTAACGGATTGCTGATAGTCAATTTAATTGATAGCACAACGGTTATGATAAGAACTGATGGTAACGGTTCATCTGTCGAAAAGATAATTCATGGTTTTTCAGTCAAAGGATTAGGAATAGTAAGCCTTGAAGTAAGGAAAAGCAATCTCGAAAATGTATTTTTTAACCTTACCGGCTTGGATTTAAGAGATTGATATGTGGAATATTATAAAAAAGGATTTACTGATATTGCTAAGTGACTGGCGGGCAGTCCTTCTCACTTTCCTGCTTCCTGTGGTACTGGTTACACTGTTCGCACTCGCTTTCGGAGGAGTATTCACCGATGAGAAACCCTCGGGTCTTATTCTCCTGGTAAGTGATGCCGATATCAGCCCGGCTTCAGCAAGCCTGATTCAACTGCTCGACTCTGTTGATTTCCTGGAAATCTCAAAAACCGACGCACACCAGGCTACTGTTATGATCAGGCATGGACAGGCCCCGGCTGGCCTGGTTATACATAAAGGGTTTGCTGATTCACTCCATAAAGGGGGAATGCTTCCTCTGGAAATTGTTTTTGATCCAGCCAGGGCTCAGGAAATTGGCATGATTAAAGGAATGATTATGCCACCATTGATCCGTTTCAGTCTTGGTTCAAAGATATCGGCCAACATTAACGAAGAATTCAGCAAGCAGGAAAGCATCCCCGAAGTCCTTTCCTCAGGCTTGCTTTCCTCACTTGAAACTATAGTTGCAGAAAAATTTAGCAAGAAGGATATATTGCAAGACATCCTGCCAGAGGAGACTAAACTGGTTGCCGAATCTGAGCAAAGCTGGGGATTAATACAAGCCGTTGCCGGAACCGCTGTAATCATGCTCTTGTTCAGTCTGGGAACCAGAGGAGCTTCCTTTTTAACAGAAAAGGAGTCAGGAACGCTTTCCCGCCTGATGACCCTTCCGGTTCGAACCTCCCGAATGCTTCTTGCAAAATTCTGGTATGGCATCCTGATCGGAATGTTTCAGCTTTTTATCATGTTTATATTTGCCTATCTGGTGTTTGGACTGAAACTGGAATCCGGCATTGTTTCAACACTGCTGATGATGTTTGCCACCGCATTCGCATGCAGCAGTTTTGGACTGTTCATAGCCTCAATTTGCAGCTCTTATAATCAACTGGAGATCATTTCCATCATTGTTATCCTGATAATGTCTACCCTGGGTGGCAGCATGATACCATTATATATTATGCCAGAGTTTATGCAAAAATTTGCGATAATATCGATAAACTACTGGTCAATACAAGGATTCTATGACATTTTCTGGCGAGGACTTCCTTTTATCCACATATTGCCAAAAGCATTGGTTTTATTAGGGTCAGGACTACTTCTACTTCTTGTTTCCATGATATTTACACGAAAGAACCTTTCGGCATTAATGCGCTAACTGATTTGTTTTAGTAAATTTGTATTCTCAGGAATACTATTGGTATGCTCAGAAAAATCTGTATTATCATATCTGGTCTAATTTTTCCCTTGCTGATATTATCGCAGGAATTCCATACTGGATCAGGATTAAGCATAAATAAGAGCTATTCAGGAGTAAATGGCAACAGCAAATTACCTGATTCAATTTTCATAAAGCAAACCCAGCTCCGGTATTCATTAAGCACAGGAATGTCATTTGTTTCCTGGGGAGGCTTAGGAACGATGACTACACAATTCATCTCTCCGTCAATTTCTGCCAGGATAAACCGCAAAGTTAGCCTATCAGGAGGTGTTCGAATCAGCAATCTTTTCATCAATACAAAGGTTTACGAAGGGATGCCACAGGAAAAGACCGGCACGGTGACTTCGGCAATGCTCTGGTTAAGAACCGATTATCAAGTCAATTCGAGGCTGGGATTTAGCGGTATCCTGTATAAAGATTTTACCCCCGGAAACCAAATCCATGATAGCAGGACGTTAAATATACCTCAGAGTGAAGGATTTATGATAGACATGCAATACAGGCCATCACGAAATTTGGAGATAAATGCCGGATTTGGATATCATAGAGGTACCCCTATATATACAGGATATGATGGAAGATTATGGGGCGAATCATCGCCATTTTATCCAGGAGTATTTGAAACTGGCCCGGGATTTTAAGTAAAACAGCCTAAAAATTCAATCATAAAAGTCTACACATCAACATATTAACAATTGTTAATAACTCCAAAAAAAATATTTAAAAAAAGTCTTGATTTTTCGAATTAATAATTCATATCTTTGCAGCCGCTTTTGACGAAACAGATCAAAAGACGTTCTTCGGAAAGGGTGAGAAAAAACTGAAAAAATCTAAAAAAAGATTTTGTGGTTTGTGAAAAAGGTATTACTTTTGCAAACCCTTTTCGGGGAAAAAAAGAAGTTCATTGAAATTATGAAGTAAGCCAAGTAAAGTAGCAAATATCTGCCAAAGGTTAACCTTTGAGTAAATAGTGAATCCTAGAGACATTTAACAGACTTATTACAATGAAGAGTTTGATCCTGGCTCAGGATGAACGCTAGCGGCAGGCTTAATACATGCAAGTCGAACGGTAAGGTCTCTTCGGAGATACACGAGTGGCGCACGGGTGAGTAACGCGTATGCAACCTACCTTGAACTGGGGAATAGCCCCGAGAAATCGGGATTAATACACCATAACATTCATTCTTCTCCTGGAGGATGAATTAAAGCTCCGGCGGTTTAAGATGGGCATGCGTGACATTAGCTAGTTGGTGAGGTAACGGCTCACCAAGGCAACGATGTCTAGGGGTCCTGAGAGGGTTATCCCCCACACTGGTACTGAGACACGGACCAGACTCCTACGGGAGGCAGCAGTAAGGAATATTGGGCAATGGACGCAAGTCTGACCCAGCCATGCCGCGTGCAGGATGACTGCCCTACGGGTTGTAAACTGCTTTTGTACGGGAAGAATCCCCCCGACGTGTCGGGGATTGACGGTACCGTGCGAATAAGCATCGGCTAACTCCGTGCCAGCAGCCGCGGTAATACGGAGGATGCAAGCGTTATCCGGATTCATTGGGTTTAAAGGGTGCGCAGGCGGAATGGTAAGTCAGTGGTGAAATCCCCCGGCTCAACCGGGGAACTGCCATTGATACTGCTATTCTTGAGTACACTTGAGGTAGGCGGAATGTATCATGTAGCGGTGAAATGCTTAGATATGATACAGAACACCAATAGCGAAGGCAGCTTACCAAAGTGAAACTGACGCTCATGCACGAAAGCGTGGGGAGCAAACAGGATTAGATACCCTGGTAGTCCACGCTGTAAACGATGGGCACTAGGTGCAGGAGGTATCGACCCCGTCTGTGCCGTAGCTAACGCATTAAGT
>JAHJRE010000027.1 GCA_018831055.1 Bacteroidota bacterium | reverse complement strand
TATGATCCGGGTTCAAAGGCACTGTATCCCAGCTTCCACCCTTGAATTTCATCCCCGAAAAATAATCGAACCAATTACTTCCTGCAGGAAAATATACCTTTTGATCCTTCAATCCGGGTTTGACAACCGGAGAGACAAGGAATTCATTTCCCCACAAATATGTTCCTGTAACCTCGAATAATTCAGGATTACCTGGCTCTTCAAAAAACAAAGGACGCATGAGAGGCATACCTGTGGTACTATTCTCAAAAGCCAGGGTATAAATATAGGGAAGGAGGCTATAGCGTAGTTCTATCGCCTGTTTGGCGAGGGCTTTCGTTTTTTCATCGTGAAAAACGGGTTCTGCGGCAATATGTTCCTGGGCATGAGGTCGGAAGATGGGCTGGAAAACGCCATACTGCAGCCATCGGGTGTAAAGTTCCGGGTCAAAGACTTTTCCCTCGGCAAATCCACCCAGGTCGGAATGCATGTAAGCGATACCCTGAAGACCCATTTGCAAGGCGAGGTCCATTTGAGGCTGGAGCCCACCCCAGTCACGAAGTACGTCACCCGTCCAGGGTATAATACCATATCGTTGTGTACCCGAATATCCTGCACGCATCAGGATAAACGGGCGCTGCTCCGGAAAATCGCGCTGATACCCCTCATAGATCAAACGGGTCCACTCATGTCCGTAAATATTGTGAACTTCATCGGCGCTTCCCACCACATGCTGTAATCCGGAGGGATGTACCTCAGGCTCCCCCAGGTCGCCCCACCAGCCTCCAACACCTTTCTCTGTGTAATATTTATAAATATCCCAGAACCATTCCCGTGCTTCCGGTTTGAACACATCAATCAGTCCGGTATTTCCGAAATAAAAGTCATAGGTATAGGGATCACCAAGTGTATCCATCCCCAGGATGCCCTCTTCAACAGCTTCATCCCAGCGGTCGGACGTGGTTAATATAAATGGCTCTGTCACCAGAATCGTTTTTACACCCTTTTCCGCGAAATCTGCCATCATTTGATAAGGTGTAGGAAATGAATCTGCAAGAAATTCCAGGTTTCCCATGTAGCCCTGAATTTCAGGACCAAACCAGTAAATATCAATAACAACGGCATCCAAAGGGATGGAATCCTGCAAAAACAGATCTACCGTTTCCCTGACCTCTTTTTCGCTATGGTAGCCAAAGCGGCTGGAAAAGTTCCCGAAGGCCCATCTGGGAGGCAAAGGCTGTTTCCCGGTAAGGTCGGTATACTGGCCGAGCATATCGGGCCAGGTATCCCCCGTAATGATCTGATAGGTCATCCTGCCACTGATGGTTTCGTATGCCAGGGTATTATCGTGTTTGCTGTCAAGATCCAGATAACCGATGGGGGCATTGTCGAAATGGATCATGTAACGATTCGACGACACTACAATCGGAGTGGTGTAGTTCATGAGTTCCGAATGGGTAGTATAACCGTAATGTGCCCTGTTATAAAGCTGAAGCCTGTTTCCGCGGCGGTTGGTGCCAAGTACACGGGTTCCGCCTCCGTAAAGGACTTCATCATTACTGAGATTAAACCTGAGGGTTTCATACTCCCTGGTTTTCGCGTAGCCTTCCTTTTCCGAGATCAGCATATTTCCCATGTAATAGTAAACCACCTCAAACGGGGATTTTATTATTTTCACCGATATACCGGGAGTACTGTATTCCAGGAGGTCCTTATCATCCTTCAACTCTGTATTTACCTTATCAGGAACCATGACCACCGCATGGGATTCAGGGTCAAAAGATTCCCCTTCCGGGATGAAGGAGGTTTCCATGATCTTGTCGTTGTATGGCTTGAAGATATACTTTCCATCGCTGGTATTTAACTCCAGGCGACCGGGAAACTCCTTAAATTCCAGGAAGATACGGGAAGGATTTTGCCCGGATATATTCCATGATAATACAACAATGAATGTGAAAATCCAGAAAATGTGCTTTGTCATTTTTCATCGAATTTGAGGACATAAAAATAAAGCATCTCTTTCAACCAAATGACAGCGGAACAAACTTTATTAGCAATTCATTAACGTCTCTTTACCTACCATCCCCTACCCAGCCTCCAGCCCCCAGCCCCCAGCACCCAGCACCCAGTACCCAGTACCCAGCACCCTGTAACCTGTAACATGCCCCCTGCAACCTTCCTCCTTCCCCCTTCCCCCCTTCCACATTTTCACCACATATCATAAGAACGCTTTCATTTTCCCCCCAGAACCTCAATCAGTCTCTTACACCCGCCCTTACCGATAAACTCCGTGTGATCGTCCAGCGTCTCAAATCGCCTTCCGGCAATTGCACTGCATAGAATCTCATAATTGGTTTCCTTGTAAAATAGTTCCAGTGTTTCGTTGGCCCGGGAGTTTGTGAAAAACGACTTTCCGGGAGTTTCTTTACAAAGCGCTAATGTCCTCATCCATATGGCTGCTGCCAGCGCTCCGCAGGCATTACCGCTGAGCCCGATGCCCCCGGCCCATCCTGCCACCATGGCCATCTCTTCTTCACTCCCGCCCATGCGACGTACAACCTCGGATGCGCAGCTTTTGCACTTCCCGGGAAGCCCATTTTTATCTATTGACAATCCTTCATGAGCGGCAACCACAGCTTCAGGCGCCCACTTTTCCAGCAACCGGAAGCAGGAAATCATTTTTCCTGTTGCAAAATACTTTGCAATACTCCATTTGTTGTGCCAATCGCACTTTGTAATGTCAATGCAATCGCAATGTTTTGCCATTCCTGAAAACGATTTCATGATATGCTGTGTGGCAGCGATCGTCAAAGCGAAGGCATTATCAATACCTTGTCCGTTCAATCTTTTGTATGCTGCTGCTCCCGCGGCCAGACTGGATCCCCAGAGCATGCCGCATTGATAGCCCTGTTGCAGGATACCTCCGGCTAAGGGATCCAGTGCACGCTCATGGTCTTCCCGCGGGTTGCCAAATTCTTTGTTAACGATGTATCCAACTGTCCTGGAACATGATCCTAATTTAAGGAATAACCTTTTGGTTTTTCTGATTTTGGGTTTTTCTATGGTATTCATCGACGTAAAATTTCTGATTCAATTATTACTTTTTTCGGGGTTTATCATCTTCACAGGTATAGCTAAATACTTCTTCCAAAGGAATATGGAAGACTCTGGCGATCCGGAATGCCAGCTCAAGGGATGGAGAGTATTTCCCATGCTCAACAGCGACGATAGTTTGCCGGGTAACCCCAACCTTATCCGCAAGCTGCTGCTGGGTCATCTCATCCGCCATGAAACGCAATTTTCGTATGTTGTTATTAATTACGCATTTACTCATGTTAAACTCCTTTCCTGTAATAACAGAGTTTGGCCAGTTCCCCCAGGATGCAGGAAACCATCATCGATCCGACCAAAACCAACAACATCACATAAGGAGGCTTCCCGATAACCAGGGATCCCATCGCCAGAAGAAAACCCAGGATGAAAATGTAATGTGTGATATTGGTGGACTTGAGTTCAATCAGCTTATCCAGTTCATCGGATTTTTCAGGAATAGCTTCCCTGGTAGTTATCTTGTAAATAATATTGAATAAAATGTAAACGATTATGTGCGCTACCATTGAAACAGGGATCATGATAAGGATAACCGTTCCGCAAAATTTTAAATCGTTCAGTAATTCCATATTCCCGGCGAGATAATGCCGGTAAACGTAGAGAAAGTAAAAAAAAGTGATCAAAATGCTTGTAATGATCGTCATTATGCTGCGCTTTTCCTGGTACGACATAGTTACCTCCTTTGTCTGATTTGTTTTACAACATGTTAATTATTTTTGCCACAAAGATAATTATATTTTACCTTATGTCAAGATTTTTTTACATTTAAGGTAAAAGTATTTTTTCAGGGGCTGGGGGGCTGGGTACTGGGTACTGGGTACTGGGGGCTGGGTACTGGGTACTGGGGGGTTGGGTACTGGGGGGCTGGGTTGCTGGGGGGGGCAACCGGTAACTTATTGCTGACTTTTCCTGAAATTCACATGGGTTTTAATGCATTCGCAGGATGTGATGGAGGAATGCCTTATTTTTCCGAACCGGTATCAGAATGGTCTTTTCCTGTTATTACGGCATAGGTAACTGCCATTCCGATAAAACCCGTTCCCATTCCGATAAGAGATCCAACTACAATATTGTGATAAAAAAATCCGAGTCCGATTCCGATAAACATGCAGCCTGTAAAAATCAGGCCACCAATAAAAGTTGCATTTTTCTTTTTGTTTTCCATGGTATCACTTTTTATGGGTTAATGATCTGATCATTTCAAATTGCTTCCCTTTCAGGGATATCCCTTTTGCCTCAAAGAAACGGGTGATCTGCTCACATTGAACATCTGTGTTAATAGCTTTTACCGAATTATGGCTATTCATTCTCATCATCTTCTGAAGCAGGGCATTAGCCAGTCCTTTCCTTCTAAACTCCCTTGCAATTGCCAATTGGGTAATATCTCCTGTTTCAGGATCAAATATACAATATCCCACCGGTTCTTCCCTATGAAAAATCCCGAGTATGATAAAATCCTCAGAATTTCTTGCAACAGCTTCGAAGCTGTTCTGCCAGGAAGGATAAAAGTCGTGGAAACCTGACAAACCAACGACAAGGGATAGGTTAACAGGTTCTATGGTATAAGCATCGTCTTTGAATTCATTTCCAAGGACAACCTTAGCGTTTTCCTGGATAAAATAATTAAATTCCCTAGTAATCTGAAATCCCAGATTCTTATAGACCGAAATGGCTTTTGAGTTATGCTGCAATACTTCCAGCAGGTATTGATCAATCCCTGCATCTTTGAGATGTGGGATTGAATAATTGAAAATTTCCGTAGCCAGCCCTTGTCCCCGAAAATCCTTCATAGTTCCTGTTCCGGTGTCATAAGCCGTCCTTATCCCCCTAAAAACCCCTATCCCGTTAAAAGTAAACGAAACAAGCTGTCCATCGACAAACGCCCCGAACGACAGTTCCCTCACAAAACCGCGACGCTCCAGCATTCTATTTAATTCATACTTATCCAGTTGCATTTCATAATCCTGGAATGCCGTTTTAAAAGCCAGGAAGATTTCATCAAAATCAAGTCCGTCAAGTGATCTGATAGTTTTCATGACTTAGGTTGCAGGTTGCAAGATAATGAACTGCTTCATATACAATGGTACTCTCGATGTAAAATGGATAAAGATACTTTATTCATTTCAACTACCGGTGATTCTGAAACTTGGAACATGCAGCCTGCGACTTGATATTAATCGTTCCTGATACTCATATTTTAGTTTATGATTTAGCAAAATTAATTAATGGATTAATATCGCCAGAATCAGCTTGCCTTATTGCCATTAAATATACACATCTTGATTCGCCCGTTTTGTTTATATTTGTTCTACTCCATGTGAATATTGATCTTCCAAATATTTGTTTAATAATGATATCTGCCATTAACCTTGAATGTCTACCATTACCGTTTGCAAAACAATGAATGCTTACAATTCTATGTTTAAATCTTATAGCAATTTCTTCATCTGAATAAGTTTTGTTTTCTAACCAATAAAGACTATCATCCAATAATTGTTTCAAAGAAATTCCTATTTCGTATTTATCTACTCCAATATTTTTATTTGTTATTCTAAATTTCCCAGCCCAGGACCAGACTTCATTAAACATCCTTTTATGAAGTTCTTTGACAAAAACCTCAGATAGGATATACTCAGGTTTCCATTTTTTACCTATAGTCCACTGGATTGCCTTTTCAATATTCAGTTGTTCAAATTCATCCAATTCACCACGAGTTGTAATTGATTTTATTAATAATCCCTCCTTTTCATCTTCATCTAAAGGTGTTTGGCCTTCAATATAATCAATCTCTAATCCCATAGGTATTTTGGCATTTTGGCTTTTATTTCTTCTGCTCTGTTTTTAATTGCTTTTTCCAGACGTTCTGGTGAATTCTCCTGATCTTCCAGCTGCATCGTATGTGAAGTTCGCATTACTATTTCTTTTGCAATTTCAAGAGCTCTTTTTTCAATCATTTCGTCAATGCTATTTTCCTTGGGAATAAATCCATAAACAAGCTTCATGCCTAGAACTTCCCCAACTTCTCTTAGTCCTTTCATTGTTATTGAACCATTAGCTTCCCGTTCTTCCATCTCTTTAACACTTTGAGGAGAAATATTTAGGCGATTACCTAATTGTCTTAATGACATCTTTAAAGCCGTTCTTATAGTATGGATCCACCCCTTTTGTGGTATTGTGATTGAACTTAAAGGTCGAAGTATAGCCAATTTTCTATCAGCTTGTTCTATAAGAAGTCTTTGTTTTGAAATTTCCATAAGGTTATCCCTTTAAATTAATTTGTCAAATTTAAGGTTATAATATGAAATATGCAAATTAATTTATGGTTAAAGCTTAAATTTACAACACGTTAAATGATATACACCATCCCAATGGCAGGCCTTTTCTGGAATCCCCCACTAAGATAACAAATAAATACAAAACAACAACATAGTTTGAACCACAGCAGGCAGACCCCTGGCTGTTAAAAATCGGAAACAGGGCACATAGGAATTGTAGTATCTCATCCTAAAAGTGAAATTTGCCAGGATGATGAAATGCTTACAATTTCTTAATCGAAATGCAATAGAAAACTTCAATGGCATTGATTGGGTTTAATCCTTTCCTCTCTCCAAAGCACCTTAATTCACAATACCTCCCAAAGGATTCCGATAGCGATCCTTCACCTTACGGCATAGTCCAACTTCATTTTATCCATCATTTCCCTACAGACGCTATTTTTCGTTATCCTGTTGAATGAACTTATTCACTTTGTGGTAATATTTGTAAGGAAACGATGGATAAAATTTTTTGTGTTACCGGTCAGGCTGAAAATGCGATAGGTGTTCAATATAAAGATTTTTTTTGGTAAATTTGTATAAAAAATGATTCAAAGAATATATATTGACACTTCAGTAATAGGTGGTTACTTTGATGAAGAGTTCAAAGAAGCGACTAACATGTTGTTTCATAGACTTGAAAATAAGGAAGTTAAATTCGTTATTTCGGACTTGCTTGACTTGGAACTGATTAACGCGCCTACACATGTCAAAGATTTACTTTTCAAGTATCCGGCCGACTTTTTCGAAAGAGTGGAATTGACAGATGAAGTCGTAAAATTGGCTAACACTTATATTGAAGAAAATGTAGTTGGAAAAACAAGTGTTGAAGATTGCCGACACATTGCATTGGCGACTATTTACAAGGTAGATGTTTTAGCAAGTTGGAACTTTAAGCATATTGTAAATCTCGACAAGATAAAGGGTTACAATTCGGTAAACCTTAAACTTGGTTACTCAATGATTGAAATTAGAAGCCCAAAAGACTTAGTAAAATATGGAGACGAATAAAAAAGACAAGACATTTGACGCAGTGAAAATGATGCGTGAAATACGAGACAAAATTAGTCAGGAAACTCAAAATATGACATTCGAACAATTAAAGGCATATATTAAAGAAAACCTGAAAAAAAACAGCGTAAAACTTTTGGGGCAGCAATAAAAGCCCGAATCGGTAATAAATAGAACTCTGAGCAGTCTGCAAGACCCAGCGAGGAGTCGGTATTGAACTACCTTTCAACAAGCTCCGTGCACCGCATTCATGGACCAAAGTTTTGAACAGAACAGGGATGGTGACCTGATACGCGGCAGTTTCCTAATGTTTAACCCTTGCACCACTCCTGAGCCAAATTTATAACCATCCCTCCCATAGAATGCCCATAACAATCATTCACCTTTCGGCATAGTCCAACTTCATTTTATCCATCATTTCCCATCAGACGCTATTAATCTTTATCTCTTTAAAAGAACTTATTCAATTTTTAGTTATATTCGTTGGGAACCGATGGATAAAATGCTTTATGTTAGGCTTCATTTAAAAGAGATTGACATTTTCATAAGACTTTGTTATTTTTGTTAAAAACTAAATCTGATGAATATTCACGTCGAAAAAGTAAAGCTAATAGAATGGATCACTAAGATCCAGGACTCCAATACAATAGAAAAACTTCTAAAAATCAGGAATGAAACCTCAAAAGATTGGTGGAGTGAATTAAGTGATGAGTTTGAAAAAAACGAAATTGAACTAGGCTTAGGCGATTTAGAACAAGATATTACAATAGACCATTTAGAAGCAAAGAAATTATATGAAAAGTATTTATAAGCTTCTTTGGTCAAAAAGAGCTTACAATAACTTAGCTAATATTATCTCCTATCTTGAAAAAGAATGGACTGAAAAAGAAATAAAAACGAACCAATAGATCAAAGAACAAACCAAGGGATCGAAGATCGAAGAACAAACCCTTCCTTCGTCAGGACAGGCTCTCGAAGATCGAAGATATGATCTGAGATCTTTGATCTCTGCGATCGTCCAATCCGTGTGTTCCTGTCTCCTGCTCCCTGCATCCTGTCTCCAGCTCCCTGCATCCTGTAACCTGCTCCCTGCATCCTGTAACCTGCTCCCTGCACCCTGCTTCCTGCTTCTCCTGTCCTCAGTTAAAGCAAATTGGATCCCAAGCAACATCCTGCGAGTTAAAAACTTAAGTTGAGAATGTGGATTTTTCCACAAACTTTACTGCGGTATGGCGCCAAAAGGCTTTACCGCCGGAACGTTCACGTTTATAATTCATGATGCTATAACAAATCCTAAAAGAATTTAGTATATTTGTTTTATGATGAATCCAGAAGATATAGAAAACATTTTGAGAAATCTTAAACCAATGCTTGCTGACAAATATTTTGTAGACAGAATTGGATATTTTGGATCATTTGCAAGGCATGAACAAAAAGAAAACTCTGATATTGACATTCTTGTAGACTTCAAGAAACCACTCGGCTGGGAGTTTTTCGATTTACAAGAACTTCTTGAAAGGGAACTTAAAACAAAAGTCGACCTCGTTTCAATCAAAGCTCTTAAATCACAACTTAAGGATTCAATTTTAAATCAAGTAAGATATATATGACACCGATAAAACGTCAATATAACTTATACTTAGAAGACATTCTTAAATCTATGCAAAGGATTCAAGAATATATTGATAATAAGAGCTTTGATGATTTCAAGAAAAACTATATGGTTGTTGATGCGGTTGTTAGAAACTTTGAAATTATCGGAGAAGCATCAATAAGCATTCCTGAAACTATAAGAACGAAATATCCAAAAGTACCCTGGAAGAAAATGTATGGCCTTAGGAATCTGATTTCTCATGAATATTTTGGAATAGATTATGAAATGCTTTGGGAAATTTCAACAGTAAACCTACCAGAAAATATAAAAGATCTTATAGCTGTAATTGAATCTGAAAAAAACAGGAACGCTAATAACTAAGCATCCGGCCTGTTCGCAAAACATAGGCTGGAGGCTGTGTTGACGAGACCAATAATGGTTATTTCGGGAATTATTTTCTTAGTGTTTTTGATTGAAGAACAAACCAGGGGATCGAAGATCGCGGAACAATCGATCGAAGATCGACGAACAAACCCTTCCTTCGTCAGGGCAGGCTCTCGAAGATCGAAGATATGATCTGAGATCTTTAATCTCTGCGATCGTCCAATCCGCGTGTTCCTGTCTCCTGCACCCTGCTTCCTGTAACCTGCACCCTGCTTCCTGCCTCTCCTGTCCTCAGTTAAAGCAAATTGGCCCGTAAGTAACATCCTGCGAGTTAAAAACTTACGTTGAGAATGTCGATTTTTCACTAACTTTAGTGCGGTAAGGCGTTAATAGGCCTTACCGCGGGAGCGTTAGCAATAAACCAGAAAAAAAGAAACAGAAAAATATCTTCCATGAAAAAAGCAGAAAAAAGTTGCTATCTGAATTTCTTTTCAACGAAGTATTTATTTATTACTTTTTCAATTTTAGTTTTAATCTCATCTTCTGAAGCTCAAACCACGTATTTTATAGATGCCTCAAATGGGAATGACAATTGGACAGGAACATCTCCTGCTACTGCCTGGCAGACATTGGCAAAGGTTAACTCATCAGCTTTTCAACCGGGCGACAGCATACTGTTTAAAAGAGGGGAAAACTGGAGGGGACAACTTGTCCCGGTATCCGGCAATGCAACTGCAAGAATGTATTATGGATCCTATGGCAGTGGAACTCTTCCTCTGATAATGGGATCGGTGAATATGAACCAGCCATCTGACTGGGTTTTGGAATCATCCAACATTTGGCGTTGTACATCAACCGCCTCAACAGATGTTGGAAATATCATTTTTGACAATGAAAGTCATGCCGGAATTAAAAAATGGTCAACTGCTGAGCTTCAGTCGCAAGATGATTTTCATTATGACCTTGTATCTGGAGAGATTAGAATGTATTCTATTGGTAATCCTGCAACTGTGCATACCTTTATTGAATGTGCTTTAAGAAACCATGTTGTGAATCAAATGGGTCGATCATATATTTCTTATGAGAATCTTGCCATAAAGTATGGATCTGCACATGGCTTTGGTGGTGGAAATACATCTAATATTACCATCAGAAATTGTGAAATTTCGTGGATTGGAGGTGGTGATTTGAATATGGACGGACAGATTCGGTTTGGCAACGGAATAGAGTTTTGGAGCAATGCCTCCAATCATTTGGTTGAAAACAATAAAATATGGGAAATATATGATACAGGACTTACAAATCAGAGCAACTCATATGCTGTTCATTATAATATCATATACCGAAACAATATCATCTGGAACTGTGGTATGGCTGCAGTAGAAATCTGGAACAGGCCATCCTCTTCCATTACCAGAAATATAAGGTTTGAAAATAACACCTGTGTTAACATGGGTTATGGCTGGGGTATGCAACGACCTGATTATATGGGGTTCTGTTATACTGCATGGTCTAACACATCACAAACAGATTCAGTATTTATTAGGAACAATGTATTTGTAAACCCATTACGATTCTTTTATGTATTCAATGAAACAAGTACCTTTCTCGAAATGGAAAAAGATTATAATTGTTATGCTGCTGAATCAGCTATGGATACATTTCTTTATAACTATGCTACTAATGAAACAGTGACAATGCAGAATTTCAGCACCTATCAGACAAACGCAAATGCTGATTGGAACAGTATTCTGGCTAATCCGGAGTTTGTTGACAGTGTATATAATGATTATCATCTCTCGTCTGCTTCTCCATGCATAGATATCGGGTTATCTACGAATCTGAATTATGATCATGATGGTGTGTTCCGTCCTCAGGGAGATGGATTTGATATTGGTGCTTATGAATATGTAATTGCCTCCACAATTAATGAAAAGGTAAGCCCGGGATTTTTAATCTATCCTAATCCAGCCGATAATGTTATTATAATAGAAACAAATGAAAATGACTTTTATATTGAATTTATAAACATTTTGGGACTGGTAATTCTAAAAAAAAGGAACATAAAGGAAATTAATGTTAGTGGGATTGCGCCAGGAACATATATTCTCAGATTTAATGGAAAAAAAATCCAAGGAGAAGAACGAGTTATTGTTCATTGATGAAAGAAGGCCTGTTGGTAATAAATTGGACTCCGGGCGGTCTGCAAGACCCATCGAGGAGAATGCCAATAGCGATCCTTCACCTTTCAGCATAGTCCAACCCCATTTTATCCATAACTTACCCACAGACGCTATTATTCTTAATCCCTTTGAATGAACTTATTCACTTTGTGGTTATATTTGTAGGGAAACGATGGATAAAGTGCTTTCTGTTGTGCCTAATTATGATCAGACCTGAAAAATAATAGAAAAATGGAGATACCAAAATTTCACGAGACATTTATACCAATTTTGAAGATCTTAGAAAATGGAGAAACTCTCCAGGCAAGAGAAATGTATAAAAAAGTTATTGAACAATTCTATTCTGGACTTTCAAAAGAACAATTAGAGCAGACGACTAAAAGTGGTGACATTCTGATAATTAATAGAATTGCTTGGGGTAAATCTTATCTTAAAAAGGGTGGTTACATTGAATTTCCCAGAAGAGGATTTGTGAAAATTACCGAGAAAGGGAAAAAACATAGTAAAACAGATTTGACACTGGAACAAGTTGAAAATTCTGAAAACTATCTGGAATTTTATAATCAGAAAAATTCTAAAAAGGAATCGACTCCATCCGTAATTGAAAACGCTTCACCACAAGACTTGATTGACGAAGGGTTTAATCAAATAGACATTCAAGTTAAAGATGAATTGCTTGAGAAACTAAAGGAAATTGATCCATTTTATTTTGAGAAAGTAATCCTTATTCTACTAAAAAAGATGGGATATGGTGATTTTGTTGAAACTTCTAAAACAGGAGATGGAGGTATTGACGGAATAATCAATGAGGATAAACTTGGATTGGATAAAATTTATATTCAAGCCAAACGATATGGTGAAAATAAAGTGCATGAAAAAGAAATCCGAAATTTTATCGGGGCAATGAGTGGAGACACTCAAAAAGGTGTTTTTGTTACAACCTCTTCATTTGATTCAGGAGCAGTAAAAAAAGCTCATGATGCTCACCATACAATTATTCTGATTGATGGAATAAAATTAGTAGACCTTATGCATCAATATAATGTTGGTATTCAAGTGAAATCAGTTTATGAAGTAAAAGAATTGGATAATGATTTCTTTGAGGAGAACAATTAATTGGAAATTTTATGACAAATCGCTGGGGAATACTTAAGGAGGTTGAAGAATTTGTAAGAGAAAGAGATACTGCATGCGTTTATTGTGGGATGGTATTTTCGAATGAAATCAATTCTCGGAAGAATAAACCATCGTGGGAACATATAATAAATGACGTAAGGATTAATGGGACTGATAATGTAGCTCTTTGTTGTATGTCATGCAATGCGAGTAAAGGTTCAAAATTGCTTGAAGTCTGGCTTGAAAGTGACTACTGTAAGAAAAAAGAAATTACAGTTAACTCCGTTGCTGATGTTGTAAAATCCGCATTAAAGAATCCACCCAAATTGAATGATAACTAAGCACAACCATTAAGCATTCTGGTTGTGCACAGCACATAGCCGGAATTTCCAGACTTGTCACGAAACCAGGGTCAATAATTATGGGGATTGATAGGAAATGAGTGGGTGCTAAAGCAAAATATACACTACCGGACTTGACCAAAAAGCGAACTGCAAAATTCCTAAATGTTTTTATTTTTGAATATTTTTAGGAATTTACTTTATCTTTGCCCTATGAAAACAATAGCACGTAAACGGTACTTAGATGCACTGAGTGTTCTTAAGGATAAGAATTTAATTAAGGTTGCCACAGGCGTTAGGCGTTGTGGGAAATCAACTTTAATGACACAATTTCAAGACTTGTTGCGAAAAGAAAACAACAAAGTTTCCATTTTGGCGATCAATATGGATATGCCCGAATTTCGTTTTTTAGCTGAGAAAAATTGGAAAGAGATTTACGATTACATCATCATGCATCTCAAAAAAAACGTAACTAATTATGTGTTTATTGACGAAGTGCAAAACGTTCCCGAATTTGAAAAACTGTTGGAAGGCTTGTACGTTCACCCAAACATAGATTTGTACGTCACAGGTTCAAACGCATTTTTATTATCAAGCGATTTGGCAACTTTACTCACAGGTAGAGCTTATGAAATAAATGTATTGCCTTTTTCTTTTGTTGAATATTTAGAGTTCACTGGCAAAACCACAAACCCTGACCGTGCTTTTTCTGAATATGTGCGTACAGGTGGTTTTCCCGAAGCTGTGCGACTTTCAGCAGACGGAAATCATTTTGCCAATGAATATTTACAAACGGTCTTCAGGAACATTTTCGACAATGATATTTCTAAACGCTATACTATTTATGCCGAAGAATCATATCAGGAAGTTGTAACCTTCTTAATAGATTCAGTTGGGTCAAGAGTCTCAGCAGGAAACATTGCCAAAGTTTTAACGACTAACAAAAAGAAAATTGACAACAAAACGGTATCAAAGTACATTGACACTTTGGTTGAAGCATATTTGTTTTACAAAGTAAACCGCTATGACATCAAAGGCAAACAATATTTGGCAACGCAAGAAAAATACTATTTAGTGGATTTAGGGTTTCGCAACGCATTACTTGGAAAAGAATTGTCAAGCGATGCAGGGCATTTACTTGAAAATATAGTTTTTCTGGAGCTAAAACGCAGAAACAACCAAGTATGGATAGGCAAAACCAAAAACCTGGAGGTTGATTTTGTGGTTCGTAACAACGAAGGTTATACACAATACATACAAGTTTCGCAAACAGTACAAAACCCAACAACTTTAGAACGTGAGTTAGCACCCTTTAACAGTATTGCAGACCATCACGAAAAATTTTTAATCACAATGGATTACGACACAGGTACATATAACGGAATAAAAAAAATAAACGCAATAGATTGGCTTACAAAGACCGAAAAATAAGGGCGGACCGATACCAATCAAGTTTTCCAGCTGTACGCAGCACAAAGCCTGAATGTCCCGACTTGTCGGGATTGAACGACCTGTTTGTTAATTCCGGTCAACCTGACCCCCGGTTCATTTTATACAACAGCGCCCACTCTCAATCAAACCCTTCATTCATAACTGTTACTTGCCACCTGAAGCAACCCATCCATAACCGTAAAAAAATCTATTGTGACTATTGTGGTTTAAATTCTCACCACAGTAGTCACAATAGTTATTGAGAATCGCTTTGAAAGTTCATCAGTTATTCCTTTCTAAGTCTCCCAGTCCCCAACCTCCCAGTCCAAATCCCTATTGTGTTCTATTGTGACTATTGTGGTTCAATTTCTCACCACAGTAGTCACAATAGTTATTGAGTACCTCTTAGAGAATTCAACAGTTATTCCCGCTAAAGCCCTTGGTCTTTTCCCTGATCTAAGTCAGTCTTTTATCCAGGAAAAACAATGGATACATACAGATAATGTTCATCCTTATTTTCTGAAAAGGGGTCATTCTTATTTTTCTAAAATGTATATTGTTATTTTCCGTTTATAATATTCCTAAAAATCACTTTATTTCCTGCACAAAACCATAATGCATCACCTTTTCCTCCCCCGTCGGGATCTCATTCATGGCCCGGTAAAAGATCAGTTTGTTGTTTTTATCTATACCGGGAAAAATGTCTCCGATCTTCCTTTGAATTTCCTGGTTCTCTCTCTCCAAACCACTATAATCCCATAGTTTGATTTCAGTCAGGTAGCGGATCATTGGATAGTATTTCCCATTGTACTTATGGGGGTAGATGTTGAATACTTCTGGAGCGGAACTGATCATTTCCAGTCTGTACGGAAGGGGATAGAGTTTACCGACTTCCTTCGAAATCCTGTCCCTCAGCAGTAAAATATCTTCT